>CABUUE010000351.1 GCA_902494685.1 uncultured Collinsella sp. | reverse complement strand
TCCAAACATGGGAAACCCCGGCGTCAGCTCACGGTTCACCCACAGGTTCGAACGACCCCCGTCGCCCAAAAGAGGTGCAAGCTGCTCAAGCGTGAGCGAGCGTGCGGCATTTTCGGCAATCGCGGGACTTGCTGCCACCAGGCGTGCAAATGCCCTGCCCGAAACATGGTAGATCGCCACCGAATCGTTCTCGAGGATCTCGCCCAGAAGCTCGCAGCACTTGCGATAGATGTCGCGTGGGTTGAGTACGTCGAGCTCCTGCGTCACGGCAAAGATCTTGCCAAAGCTGTCGTGGCGACCCACAATCTGGCGCCTGTACGCGCGCTTGTCCTCGATCGCGTCGTGGTAAAGCTGTGTGAGGAACGTATTGCGATTACGCACGAGCTCGTTTTGATCGCGCTCCGCCCTAATGGCTTCGCTGTTGCGCAGCTGCACATAGCCGCACACGGCACCCACCACAAAGTACGCAATAAACGGCAGCCAGTTGGACGGCTCGTAAAAGAGACCCTGGAAGGTATAACCGTACTGAGTAAAGTAGCTCGCGGCCAAACCCACCGACGCCAGCAGCGCCGCAACCAGGCCAAAATCGAGCCCATACAGCGTGCCGATCAGTACCACGTACAGCAGGCGGTAGTCGAGCACGTTAAGCTGAGCAGACTGCGAAAACACCAGCTCCAGGCCCTCAAAGAGCACCCAGGCCAGCGCGGTCTCCAGGCATTTGATGGGCAGTGTCCGCCCGCGCATGCGGTCGATGGCGGCACGCAGCGGATGGCGCTTGCCCGCGAGGGTCTGCTCCCAGCGGGCGTGTATGGTCGAAAGATCGCGCAGCACGTCATAGCGCTGGAACCACCCGTAGCGCGTGCGGACGGTATCGCTCGGAGCAATGGAGACGACGGCGTCCCCGTCGTAGGTAATGTCGAGCCCCGGGAACAAGCCCTTGAGCGCCTCGCCCAGGTCTCCCACGGTGTGGGCAAAGCTATCCGGAACCTCGAGTTCCTCGAATGTGGCATCCCAGCTGTCGAAGATGCGACGCACCAGAACGGCCAGCTCCTCGGCGCAGAGGGCACCGAGCGGTGAGTCCGCCCCAGCCCTCATGACAGCAGAGCCTTGCGAGCACGCCTCGAACAGCGGGGTCAAAATCGGGTCTTCCAGCGTGGGCGAGGCGGTGTACAGATACGGCACGCGCAAGATCTTGGCCTGAATGCCGTCGCGGACCGCATAGTAGCGGCACAGGTCGTTGGCCGCACGGGCAATGATGCCCTTGCCGTTTTGCCCCGCAACGTCCACCGCACCGTCCGCTCCCATGGGACCAGTCACAAACAGCAGCTGAATCTGGCGACCCATGCAAGCTCGAAAGACGGAGCGCAGCAGCTCGATGTCGCCAACGGCCTCGGTATGCGGCGTGAGATAGGTAGAGAGGTAGACCACACGGTCGAATTCGTAAGCCTGGTCCAGGTGCTGCAGCAGCTCTTTCCAAGACGCATGGAGCGACGACCCGTCGCGGCGCGCCTCGTTGGCCGCCACGACCTG
>CABUUE010000350.1 GCA_902494685.1 uncultured Collinsella sp. | reverse complement strand
CTTGCCGTTGCCCGCGCCCTGCAAGCGCCCGCGCCGCTCTTAGTAGTCCACCGCCGCAGGGCTGTTCATCCAGTCGCTCACAAACGCGCCGTAGCGGCCCTCGATAATGGCCTGGCGGGCACGCTGCATAAGGTTGAGCAGGTAGTAGATGTTGTGCATCGAAAGCAGGATGCCGCCGAGCATCTCCTTCTGCGTGACCATGTGGCGAATGAGCGCGCGGCTGTAGCCGCCCGTGCACACCGGGCAGGTGCAGGTGGGGTCGATGGGGCCGTCGTCGTGCGCAAAACGCGCGTTGCGGAAGTTAAGGCGACCTTCACTGGAGAATGCCGTGCCCATGCGGCCGGTGCGCGTCGGCAGCACGCAGTCGAACATATCGATGCCCACGCCCACGCCGCGCACGAGCGTCGTCGGGTTGCCGACGCCCATCAGGTAGCGCGGCTTGTGCTTGGGCATGTACTCGCTCACAAGCGGCGCCAGGGTCTCGAACATGGTCTCGTGGTCCTCGCCCACCGAGTAGCCGCCGATGCCGTAACCGGGGAAGTCGCCGCACTCCTCCAGATGGCGCAGAGAGCGCAGGCGCAGATCCAGATGCATGCCGCCCTGGACGATGCCAAAGAGCGCCTGGTCATCGCGGGTGTGAGCCTTGTAGCAGCGCTCGGCCCACATGCTCGACAGCTCCACCGCGCGCTCAACGTAGGCGCGCGTGGCGGGATAGCCCGGGCACTGGTCCAGCTGCATGCAGATGTCGGAGCCGAGCTTCATGGCGATCTCCATGTTGTCCTCGGGTGTCCAGAACACGTGGCGGCCGTCGTAATCGTTGACGATAAAGCGCACGCCCTCGTCGGTGAGCTTAACGGCGTCGTTGTGGCTGAACACCTGGAAACCGCCCGAGTCGGTGAGGATAGGACCGTGCCAGTTCATAAACTTGTGCAGGCCGCCCAGCTCGGCGATAGTGTCCTCGCCGGGACGCATGGACAGATGATAGGTATTGGCAAGCACGATCTGGGCGCCGAGCTGTTTGACGGTCTCGGTAGGAATGCCCTTGACGTTTGCCTTGGTGCCCACGGGCATGAAGATTGGCGTCTCGATGTCGCCGTGCGGGGTGTGCAGCACGCCGGCACGCGCATGCGTCGTCGGGTCCTCTGCGATCAGGTCGAATTTAAAAAGGCTCTGGTCCATAAACTGGAACTCCTTGGTTGCGGTTCATACGCAAACCATTATACGGGCAACCCGCAAAGAGCACCGACTCGACAGAAACTGATGCATTAAACGACTAGTCGTCGGGGACAATCTTCAGCGCCATCTTGCAAAGAAGTGTCCCAATCTGCCGGCACTTAGGGACCGTCCCCAGGTGCCGGCAAGAGCGTCCCTTTCGACTAGTCGTTTAAGAACGTCCCCAATGACTACATCTGGGATCATTTCCAACAACCAAGGCAACGCCGATGTTATGGCACCGACAGACACTATGACCCAATCCGAGGGCGCTAAAAAGACAGGAGCCCCCGCTCGTGACCGCGGGTCGGGGCTGCGACAATG
>CABUUE010000349.1 GCA_902494685.1 uncultured Collinsella sp. | reverse complement strand
CAAGCTCGAGCAGGATTGGGCCACCGCCGTGTACAACGGCCAGTGGTACAGCCCGCTCAAAAACGCGCTCGATGCCTTTATGGCCGATACCCAGAAGTTCGTGACCGGCACTGTCCGTCTGAAGTTCTTTAAGGGCAACTGCCATGTCGTCGGCCGCAAGAGCCCCTTCAGCCTCTACGACTACGGTCTGGCTACCTACGACCGCGACACCACGTTTGACGAGAAGGCCAGCGCCGGCTTTATCGAGATCGATACGCTGTCGCTCAAGACGTGGGCAAAGGTCCAGGGCCCCAGCTCTGCTGCCGCCCAGGCCTAGCGCCTCCTTCCCTTGGTATCCGCGCGGCCCATCCGCGTGATACATAACGGGCGCACGGGGTCCCTACCTTTCGTTATGCTTGCTGACACTTCTTAACATCGGTGGCCCCTACGTTCCGCCCGCATATATGATGCCGCGTCTGCGGCTGAGTCCGAGCCCCGCCGGGGTTGTCCGGCGGGGCTCCTTCTATCAATTTGGCGGCTCTGCGCCTATATATATGAGGAGTATCCATTATGTTCAATGCTATCGCGCATGCTCTACTTGCCCTCGCGCCCGAGTTCGATGCTGCAAAGGTCGAGGACGTTCCTATGAGCCTGAAGGCCTGGATCGATGGTTCGCAGGGCAACATCCGGAGGGAGACGTTGGGCGCCAAGTGCATGGCGCGTCACTTCTTTGCAAATTAGCTACATGGCTCCGCACACGGTGGGGAATGTGTAAAACTAGCGGTTGAAAAATCGCGTTAGCGATATGGCGTATTGCTTTGGGCGCTTGTATTGGTATTTGGAGAAAGGGGACGGTTCCATGGCTCTTTGGGGTGGTCGTTTTGAGGCAGGCGTGGCCGAGGTCACGCAGGAGTTTGGCGCGTCGCTGCCGGTCGACAAACATCTCTATAAACAGGATATCGCCGGCTCTAAGGCGCATGCCAAAATGCTGGCGGCCAAGGGCATCATCAGTGCCGAGGACGAGCAGGCGATTGCCAATGGCCTGACCGGAATCGAACAGGATATCGATGCCGGCAACTTCACCTTCGATATCAACGATGAGGACATTCATATGTCCATCGAGAGCGAGCTGACGCGTCGCATCGGCGAGGCTGGCAAGCGCTTGCATACCGGACGTTCGCGCAACGACCAGGTGGCGACCGACACGCGCCTGGGCGTCAAGGCGCTGGCCAAGGAGCTCATGGAGGCCAATCTAGAGCTGCGCCATGTGCTGGTGGATGCGGCTAAGAAGTACGACAAGGTGATTTTGCCGGGCTACACGCATATGCAGCACGCTCAGCCCGTGCTTCTGTCGCATCATCTGCTGGCGTATTCCTGGATGTTCGCGCGCGACTTTACACGCCTGAAGGCCGCCTTTGATGCCGCCGACAGCTGCCCGCTGGGTGCTGCCGCGCTTGCCGGTACGAGCTATCCGCTCGATCGTCAGATGACGGCTGCCGAACTTGGCTTTGCGGGCGTGATTCCCAACTCGCTCGATGCGGTTTCCGACCGTGATTTCCTGCT
>CABUUE010000348.1 GCA_902494685.1 uncultured Collinsella sp. | reverse complement strand
GCAGGACCTGCTCCCACTTGGCGCTATCCCAAGTCCAGGCGACCGAAAGGACAACCTTGTCGGCTAGAGCGTCCTTGAGCGGAGCGAAGACCTTCTCGATCATGTATGGCTTGACCGCAGCAACCACGATATCGGATGCAGCGACAACCTCCGCCGCATCACGACAGGCAACCATCCCACGCGTCTCACAACGCTCAACCAAGGCGTCGTAGTGGCCCGCGCAGGCGCACATATCGCTCGCAGCCACACCGGCGGCGATCCAGCCATCGGCCATAGCGCTCGCCATATTGCCAAAACCGACAAATCCGATCTTCATATCTCATAGTCCTCTCAGACACGCTCTTCAAAACGAAGGCTATTGTCCCACGGCATTGTTTCGTATTGCCGACCTATTTGTGATACGGCTCGCCACGGCTGATCTTGCAGGCGCGGTAAACCTGCTCCAGCAGCACCACGCGCGCCAGGTTATGCGGCAAGGTAATGCGTCCAAAGCTGAGCATCTCGTCGGCGCGGGCGCGCACGTCATCGCTCACGCCGTCCGATCCGCCAATCACAAAGGCGATGTCGCTGTTACCACGCAGCATAAGATCATCGAGCCGCGCCGAAAACTCCTCGCTCGAGCGCTCTTTGCCCTCAATGGCCAGCAGGATCACATGCGCTCGAGACGGCAAGGCAGCAAGAATCGCCGCCCCCTCCTTGTCGCGCGCGGCATCCACGCCGCCCGCCTTAGCCGGGTCGATATCGGCCACCTCGCGGATATCAACCTTGGCATAGGCACCTAGGCGCTTGGCGTACTCAGCGCACGCGTCCTTCCAAAAGCGCTCCTTGAGCTTACCGACGCAAACGACGGTGTATTTCACGCGCGTCTACTCCTTCGAATCGTTTTGAACTTTGCCGGCGGCCAGCATCTGCTCGAACATCGAGGCCGACTGCGAAAAGTCGCTCGGCAGCACGACCGTCGAGGTTTTACCCGTGCGAGCGAACTCCGTCATCATCTCGGACCACTGCGTAAACATGAACAGTTGGTTGGCCTCGTCATTGCCGACACCCGTCTCCTGGATGATCTCGAGCGAATCTTTGATACCCAGCGCGATGGCCTTGCGCTGGTTGGCGATGCCCTCGCCCGCCTTTTCCATAGCCTCAGCCTCGGCGGTCGCCTCGGTGACGCGCTTGATGCGGTCTGCCTCAGCGAGCTCCTGTGCCGCAGCGCGCTTGCGCTGGGCGGCGTTGATGTCGTTCATGGAGTTCTCAACCTCGGTCGGCAGTGCGATTTTGGTGATGAGCGTCGACACGAGGGTGAAGCCGTAGGCGGCCATCTGCTCGGAAACGGTAGCGTTGACATCCTTGGCGATGTCGTCCTTCTTGGCAAAGACCTCATCGAGTGTGTAGACGGGAATCGAAGAGCGCAGGGCGTCGGTGATGAAGTCACGCATCTGGTCGACGGGCTCCTGCAGCATATAGTAGCTCTTGTAGATGCCCGAATCTGCCGGGCCGGCGCCCATGTCATAGCTCACGTGGTACTGAGCAGAGACCTCAAGGCCGATGGT
>CABUUE010000347.1 GCA_902494685.1 uncultured Collinsella sp. | reverse complement strand
CGGTTCCCATCTGCGTGCCAATAAGGGCCACGAGTCCGAGTTCGATGAGTTCGAACCCCTGGTCGAGCCTTCGGCCAATCGCGATATCGCCGGCGTGGTCATTGCCGTTTTGGCGATTGCGTCCTTCATTGCCGTGATTTCTCCGGCAACGGCACCCGTGACAGCTGCGGTTGCCGGTTTCTACCATCTTGGCTTTGGCCTGGGCGCCTACGTGCTGCCGATCGTCATCTTGCTGTTTGCCGCCACGCTCTTTTTGGGTGAGGACTCGCCGCTCAACATTCGCTCGGTCGCGGGTGGTGCCGTGGTCTTTGTGGCCATTGTTTCTATCCTGTCGCTGATGGTGCCGGGCACGAGCGATTCGTGCGACCTCATGTTTGCGCCGCAGAACCTTTCCGCCTCGGGCGGCTACATTGGCGCCTTTATCGCAAGTGCCTTGCAAAACGCCCTGGGTAAACCTATCGCTATGGTTGTCTTGCTGGGCCTTGTCGTCGTTGGCCTGGTCATCATCGGCTTTTCGGTGGGTGGCGTTTTGCGCTCCGCACGTGATCGCGCTGCCGATTTTGCCGAGCGCCGTCGTGCCGATGTCAACGCGAGCCCGTGGGGCGATGAAGAGGCCCTGTCGGTTCCCGGCGTTGCCCGTCCGCACCTGAGCATTCTGCGCCAGAAGGGGGCTGACGCCGCGGTGACCACGGTCATGGGTGGCGATGCCGACCCGGTTTTGGATGACGACGAGGACGATGATCCGTTTGTCGACGTGTCTGAGGCCGTGGAGGCCGAGCGCGCCAAGACCACGCTGCTGCCGCGCCGCCATGCCAAGAAGGGCAAGGCCGCGCCCAAGCTCAACACGAGCGAGCCCGACCCGTCTTGGTCCGATAGCGAAATCGAGCTCACCGAGGGCGATGACGATGACGACGAGGCTCCGCTCGAGACCGCCAAGACCACCTTGCTGCCGCGTCGCCGCGCCAAGGCAGGACAGGTCACCGGACAGTTTTCGATGGAAGACGATCCGGACAAGGCTGACGAGTCCGAGCCGCCGTTTGCCGTGAATCCCGTTTCGGCAGCTCCGCAGATTCCCGATTTCCTGAAGCATCCCAAGGTTGCCGATGCTTCCACCTCTACGGCTTCCGCCGCTTCTGTTGCGGCCGGCGATGGGGGAGCGGACGGCACCGCTGCCGATACCGAGGGCGAACAAGAGGACGGCCTCAAACTCCCGCCGCTCGAAATCCTGCACGCCAACCCTCAGTCGGCGTCCTCCGCGTCTTCTGATAAGGAGCTGGAACAGACTGCCGAATCGTTGCAGTCCACCTTGCTTGAGTTTGGCCGTAGCGCCCGCGTTGTCGGCTGGATTGCCGGCCCCACGGTCACGACCTTTAAGCTGCAGCCCGGTGAGGGCGAGCGCGTGAGCAAGATCTCGAGCCTCGAGGACGATATTGCGCTTTCGCTTGCTGCCCAGTCGGTGCGCATCTTTGCGCCGATCCCTGGCACCTCGCTCGTTGGTATCGAGATTCCCAATCGCAAGCGACAGAACGTCAATCTGGGCGATGTGCTTCCCTATGTGAAGGGCGGTCCGCTTGAGCTTGCCATCGGTCGCGATGCCGAGGGCACGCCGGT
>CABUUE010000346.1 GCA_902494685.1 uncultured Collinsella sp. | reverse complement strand
CCCGCCGACGAGCAGACGATCAGCTCGGTCATCAAGCTGATCGAGCACCTGCAGGACGGTGCCACGGGTCGATTGTTTGACGACCTGATCACGACCGACCCCCAAAGCTATGCCCTCTCGCTATGGCGGCGCTACGCCATTACGCAAAATGCCGAGCGCATGCACGCGAGCATCGTCGGCATCCTTGCCGAAAAGGTCATGTGTCTGGGATTCGACGGTGCAGCACAGCTCTATCGTGAGTGCCATCAGGTGGACTTCGCTTCCATGGGACACACCCTCTGCGCCCTGTTTGTAACCGTGAGCGATATTGACCGCAATCTCGATCCGCTGACCGGCCTCTTTATTTCGCAGGCGTTCATGGGCCTCATTCGTGAGGCCGATAGGCAGCCCGACGGCAGCCTGCCCGTGCCCGTGCGTTTTATGCTCGATGACTACGCAAATCTGCAGATCCCCCAGATCGACAACGTGCTCTCGATTATCCGAAGCCGCAACATCTGGGCAACGCTGCTGCTGCAGTCGACCAACCAGCTCGATGCGCTCTATGGCGAGGCACGCGCACGCTCCATCATGGGCAACTGCGACACGCATCTGGTGCTGGCGTTCCAGGATCCCGAGAGTGCCCGGGTGTTTTCCGACCGCGCTGACGCGCTGCCCAGCACGCTCATGGCGACGCCGATTGATCGCTCGTGGCTCTTTGTACGCGGTCGCACTCCCGAACAGGTCGAGCGCTTTAGGCTCGAAGACCATCCGCTCTACGGGGAGCTGCCCGAGGCGCAGCGAGGCCATGCGGAGGCCGAGATCTAGGCGCAGGGTTCTCGCAGCGCGCGGCGCCCCGGCGATGTTCCACAAAGCCCGTGCGCCCCGGGACCACGGCAAAGCAAAGGGGCCCGCATCCGATAGGATACGGGCCCCTGACTATAAGGCGCGATGCGTTAACAGCAGCGACTACTTACGGTGAGCGCGGTAGAACTCGATGAGCGCCTGGGTCGAAGCGTCCTGCTCGGCCTTGGCGGCGTCGTCGTGGAAGGCCGGGGTGATCTGCTTGGCAAGCTGCTTGCCCAGCTCGACGCCCCACTGGTCGTAGGAGTCGATGCCCCAGACCGTGCCCTCGACAAACGTGATGTGCTCGTACAGGGCGATGAGCTCGCCGAGTGCGAACGGAGTCAGCGTGTCGCCGAAGATCGAGGTCGTCGGACGGTTGCCCTCAAAGCAGCGGGCCGGGACGATCTGCTCGGGCGTGCCCTCGGCACGAACCTCGTCGGCCGTCTTGCCAAAGGCGAGCGCCTTGGTCTGGGCCAGGAAGTTGCCCAGGAACAGCTCATGCACGTCCTGACCGCTATCGGTCGCAGGGTTGGCGGTATTGGCGAAGGCGATGAAGTCGGCCGGAACCACCACGGTGCCCTGGTGCAGCAGCTGATAGAAGGCATGCTGGCCGTTGGTGCCGGGCTCGCCCCAGAAGATCTCACCGGTATCGGAGGTCACAGCGCTGCCGTCCCAGCGGACGTGCTTGCCGTTGGACTCCATGGTGAGCTGCTGCAGGTAGGCCGGGAAGCGGTTCAGATACTGGCAGTACGGAAGCACGGCGTGGCTCTTGGAGCCGAAGAAGTTGACGTACCAGACGT
>CABUUE010000345.1 GCA_902494685.1 uncultured Collinsella sp. | reverse complement strand
CCTGCTCACGACGGAGGCCACATTAAGTGGCCTCCTGTTCGTGCGGAACTCGCGATAAACCTAAGCCGGTGTCCCCGCTCTCCCGGGGCCTGCGGCTACTTGGTTGTCGCATGCGGCTCGCTTTTCGGAACAGGGCTGATAATTCTAGATGCAAGGCGCTCTTGGTCGTTATGGGCCTGGGGCGTCTGTCTTATATAGGTAGATTCCTTGCGGGTTCGAATCCCTCCGCTTGCCCACAAGAAGGCGCCCTGGGCCGTTATGGGCTCAGGGCGCTCAATTTTAATGGCTGGGACGGAGGGATTCGAACCCCCAACAGCCGGCACCAAAAACCGGAGTTCTACCGTTGAACTACGTCCCAATGTGTGGTGTTGCCCAAAAGCAACTCGTTTAGTTTACCTAATCTGCGAGGGCATCGCAAACGCCATCGAGCAGGCGTACGGCGAGTGTCTGCGCGTCGCTGGCCGTGAAGGTGCCGTTGTAGCGCGTCATGCCCGTGAGCTCAATGCGAATGCGAGCCGGCTTCTGCTGCGCGGTGACATTGGCGGTGCGGATGCGCTGGGCCAGGTTGTGGCACTCGGCGAGGGCAATCGTGGCGCGCGGTGCGGCGTCGGCGGGCAGCTCGTCGCTTGCGATTTCGAGCACCAGGTCAACGCCGGTTGGGACCTCGGAGTCACAGAGCATCATGCCGCTGTTGTCGGTCGTTGCCGTGGCGATATTCCACATGCGCGACGCAACGCTGCGTGCGATGGGGTCCTCGCCGATAACGGCAATCTGGAAGCGCTCGAGCACGTTGGCGGCGCGAGCAAAACCGATGCGGGACTCGGCTTCGGTGACCGAGGGCTTGCCCTCCCACACATGGTGCAGGCGGTTGATGTAGGCGTAGGTGTCCTGGAAGGCCATGCCGTCGGCAAACAGGCCGACATTTTCCTGGAACTGCTGCAGGGCGGCCTCGGTATGCGGACCAAAGTAGCCGTCGTCTTCGCCACAGGCAAAGCCCAAAACGTTGAGAGCGCGCTGCAGGGCCTGCACATCGGCGCCATGGAAATTGGGCATGCGCAGATAGAGGGTGCGGTCGCCCAGTTTATACGAGGCGTCGACCAGAGCGCTCCAGCAGGGGATATCGACGGCACAGCCAGCGGCAAGGCCGCTATCGAGCCTAAAGGTGCCAACAGCCTGTTCGGTGGTGGTGCCAAAGCGCTTGTCGGCAACCTCGGTGTCATCGATTGTATAGCCGAGCTGCAGAAGGCGGGACTGGACGTCCTCGACGGCTGCTCCCTGCATGCCCGTTGTAATAGGTTCCATGAACGAACCCCTTTCGGCGTACCATTCGTACTATTTGAGCGTGTGTCGGATAGACAACGCAAAGGGATGCATAAACATGCACTCAACAGTGTAGCAAGTTGTACCCAAATACGCTGCTGACAGGTTTTATAACCCCCGCTAGTTAAGGCGCTCCACAAAGAAATCTGCCATGGAGAGGAACAGCTCGCGTGCGTGCGGATCAAGCTCAACGTTCTCGATGGCCGCTTTCGCCTTGGCGGTCAGGTCGAGCGCGTAAGTGTGGGCGTAATCGATGGAGCCGGTCTCCTGGAAGATCTCCACGGCGCGTGCAAGTTGCGCGGGG
>CABUUE010000344.1 GCA_902494685.1 uncultured Collinsella sp. | reverse complement strand
GGCAAGGTGCGCGCCCTCGGCCTCTCCAACTTCCCGCAAGACAAGATCGCCAAGGTTATCGAGGTCGCCGACATCAAGCCGCAGCTCGTGACCGTTGAGTGCCACCCCTACCACGCCCAGCACGACCTGCGCGCCTACCTCGCGCCGTACGGCACGGTGATCGAGGCGTGGTACCCGCTCGGCCACGGCGACAAAGGTCTTCTGGAGGAGCCCGTCTTCGTCGCTCTCGCCGAGAAGTACGGCAAGACCCCGGCCCAGGTGATCCTGCGCTGGCACGTGCAGATGGGCACCTCCATCATCCCCGGCTCCAAGAACCCCGCCCACATCGCCGACAACGCGAACATCTTCGACTTCTCCCTCACCGAAGACGAGATAGCCGAGATTGCCAAGCTCGACGGGACCATGACCTACTACACCGCCACTGAGGAAGCACTCGCGGGCTACCTGGCCATACGCCCCGATTTCGACGCGCAGGAGTAGCGCTCAGACGATAACGGGCCAACCAAGCCAACGAAGGAGATGCCCCATGACCGCAAACCCGACCGTGACCAGAAGAAACTTCCTGCTCGGAGCCGCGCTGTGCGCAACGATGCTCTCCGGTTGCAGCCAGGGTGACGGCGACCAAGCCGCCGCCGAGGACCAGCCCGCCGCCGCGCCCGCTGCAGGCGGCAGTGTCCTCGTGGCCTACTACTCGGCACAGGGCCACACCGCTGCCGTAGCTCAGACCATCGCCGACGAGCTCGGCGCCGATCTCTTTGAGGTGACGCCTACGGAGCCCTACTCCGACGATGACCTCGACTGGACCGACGACAGTAGCCGCGTGACCCGCGAGCACGAGGACGAGAGCCTGCGCGACGTCGAGCTTACGCAAGTCACGCAGAACGGCTGGGAGAACTACAACACCGTGCTCGTGGGATATCCCATCTGGTGGGGCATCGCGGCCTGGCCCATCGACAACTTCATCTCAGGCAACGACTGGGACGGCAAGACGGTGATCCCGTTCTGTACCTCTTCCTCCTCGGGTCTTGGCCAGAGCGGCGAGTTACTCGCCGAGGCCGCGGACAGCGGAGAGTGGCAGGAGGGCCAGCGCTTCTCGTCCAGTGTGGACGAGTCCGGGGTTCGTGATTGGGTCGCCGGTCTCGGCCTGGCATAAGCAATTAGAGATGACAGACCGCTGACAATCTGGGGGTTTCGAATGATCCTATACTTCACCGGGACGGGCAACTGCCTCTACGTGGCGCGCGAGCTGGCCGCAGAGGGCGAGAGGGTCCTAAGCATCCCGCAGGAGCTGCGCCGCGAGGGCGAGCTCGCCTACGCGGACGATACGATTGGCATCGTGTACCCCATCTACGGGCACATGATGCCCGACATGGTGAAGACGTTCCTCGAGCGCGCGACGCTCGACACGCCCTACCTCTACTTCGTTTGCACCTACGGCAACCGGCACGCCAATGCCGTCGAGCTGTGCCTGGAAGACGCGCGGGCGGCGGGGCTCAACCCTGCCTACGTGACCACACTCCTCATGGTGGACAACTGGCTGCCCGACTTCGACATGGACGAGCAGCGCGCCCGCATCCCCGAGAAGAAGATAGGCGAGAATCTCGAACGCATCCGCGCGGACGTGGCCACGCGCCGCCGTTGGATCGAGCCGG
>CABUUE010000343.1 GCA_902494685.1 uncultured Collinsella sp. | reverse complement strand
ATTTGCTGTCGCTGCTGATGACGACTACGGTTGCGCCGCAGTCGCGAGCCGCTTTTGCCATGCGATTCAGTCGGCGCGATTTGCCGGAGTTTGAGATTAGCACGATGACGTCACCCGGGCGCAACGTGAGCGCAAAGCCGATTGATGTCTCGCTAATGGTGCTCGCCATGCAGCGCAGGCCCAGCTGCGAAAACTTAAACGTCGCATCGAGCGCGACCGCGTTCGTATTGCCCACAGCTGCAAACTCAATAACCCCTGCATGCTTAAAGGCATGCACAACAGCCGCCAGCGTATCGTGGTCGATTCCGTCGATGGTCGCATTAAGCTCGCTCACCTTGGCAGCCAGGATGTTCTTGAGGCTCTGCTCCATATTGTCGAGCGAGACCTCGTCGGTCAGGCCCTCGTTGCGCTGGCTTTCCAAATCCCTCGCCAACGAAAACTGAAAGCTGCGGAAGCTACCAAAGCCCAGCTTGCGGCAGAAGCGCGAAACGGTCGCTTCGGACGTAGCAGCGGCGCGCGAGAGCTGAGCCGCCGTGAGGCGTGGCGCCTCGGACTGATGCTCCAATATATAGTCGACAATGCGCTGCTCGGACTCGCTGTATCCCTGATGGGTACTAATGAGGGAAAGTGCGCTCTTGCTACTATCGGTCATGGATGGCTCCTGGTTGGCATGAAAATCGGACTCGTTTTGTAATGCCATAGTATAGGGGGATTTTCAATTACAAGATACACCTTGCCGTTTCAAGTGTTGATGGTAAACTTTCACCTACCGTTTACGGTTATGAAAGAACCTTTCACCGGAGAATTGCACCTTGTCTCTTCTCACGCGGACGGTAGGTTGGTATCTTTCAGTTGTGGAAAAACGCGCATCGAAGCGCGTGTAGGGGAGCGCCCGCGGGCGCTGTACTCAAGAAGGAGGGACACATGGCTAAGTTTGACATCATCGCCGCGACCGGTTGCCCGACCGGCATTGCGCACACCTTCATGGCGAAGGAGGCGCTGGAGAAGGCAGCTGCCGAGCGCGGTCTGACCATTAAGGTTGAGACTCATGGCCAGGTCGGTGTCGAGAACGAGCTCACCAAGAGTGAGATCGCTGGTGCCAAGGCCGTCGTCGTCGCAGCCGACAAGGATGTCCAGGCTGAGCGTTTCGCCGGCAAGCCCATGGTTTCCGTTGGTGTTTCCAAGGCCCTGTCCGTTGAGGCCGCCGGTAAGCTGATTGACCGCGCGCTCGCCGCCAAGGGTGACGACACGGTTGCAGCTGCTGCTGATATCGAGGATGAGGTCGAGGAGAAGGAGTCCATCGGCCACATCATCTACAAGCACCTCATGAACGGCGTCAGCCACATGCTGGTCTTCGTTGTTGCTGGTGGTGTTCTGACCGCTGTCTCGTTCCTGTGGGGCATTACGTCCTTCGATTCGACGGCGTCTGACTACAACAGCTTTGCTGCGATGCTCAAGATCATCGGCGGCATCGCCATGAACCTCATGGTTCCGGTACTTTCCGCCTACATCGCCGAATCCATCGGCAAGCGCCCGGCGCTCGTCCCCGGCTTTGTTGCCGGTATGATCGCCATCCAGGGCCTGCCCGTTAACGCCGAGACCGGCATGATCGATGCCGGTGGCGCCGGCGTGGGCTTCGGCTTCCTGGGCGGCAT
>CABUUE010000342.1 GCA_902494685.1 uncultured Collinsella sp. | reverse complement strand
GCGCAACCGCGCGAGTATGGTCCGCATTCCGGTCTACAAGCCCGGCAAGCAGCTGTCCACGCGCATCGAGCTTCGCAGCCCCGACCCCATGGCCAACCCGTACCTGGTCAACGCCGTCACGCTGGCGGCTGGTCTGGACGGCATCGAGCGCAAGCTGGAGCTCCCGCCCGAGGCAACGGCTGAGACGCTCAAGCTTACCGACCGTCAGATGGTCGAGGCCGGCTACACGCTGCTGCCGCGCTCGCTCAAAGAGGCGCTCGACGTGTTTGAGGACTCGCAGTTTATGAAGGATGCCCTCGGCGAGCACATCCACAGCTTCTTCCTCAAAAAGAAGCGCGACGAGTGGCATAAGTTTGAGTCTACGATCACCGAGTGGGAGATCAAGCACTACCTGGCGAACTCCTAATCGCGCTGACTTGTTCCAGTACGATTGAGCTCATTTCCTTGGAGGCCGATATGTCCGAAAAGAGTGCCCTGTTCATGGCGCGCACGACGCGCTTCCACGAGTTTGCCCGCAGCTTGACGACCACCCTGGGTGTCGAGGTGAGCCTTGCCACACCCGATTCTCCGACTGCGGCGCACGACTTTGACCTGCTGATTCTCGACTCCGACGGTATCCGCAGCGACCGCATCGATCAGATTGCCAAATGGCTCGACGACCGCGGCGGCGTTCCCATGCTGGTGATCGTCGACGACGAGGCGCTCGGCACCCTGCGTCTGCCGAATCACGCACATGCCGACTTTGTATGCCCCACGGCGACGCCCAACGAGCTCAAGGCTCGTGCGCAGCGCCTGATGGGCGAGGAGGAGACCGTCGCCGCCGACGATGTGCTCAACATCGATAACCTCGAGATTAACCTGGCTACCTACCAGGTGACACTCGATAACGAGCCCATCGACCTGACGCTGATGGAGTACTCGCTGCTGAGCTTTTTGGCGACGCATCCCAACCGTGCCTACAGCCGCGAGGTGCTGCTGCACCGCGTGTGGGGCTTTGAGTACTGCGGCGGCACGCGCACCGTCGACGTGCACATTCGACGCATCCGCTCCAAGGTGGGCCCGCAGATCGCGGCACACATCACCACCGTCCGCGGCGTGGGCTATCTGTTTAAGGACTAGATTTCCACCACAAAGGGGACAGGCGCCTTTGTGGTGGTTTTGCCGCATGTGCGGGCTCCTTTCGGGTTTGCAGAAGAACTTAAGCCTTCCTAAAAGATTGCGTTCTCATACACGTGCACCCGCATATTGGGGTACAACTCAACGTGAACAATGATGGCCCGCCACATGTTTGGCGGGCCTTTGGTTATTTGACGAAAGGATCGCAGCCATGAGCGAGAACGATTCCCAGCGTCCCCAGGATGCGGACCACGCCGGCGAGACGCAGCAGCAGCCGCGCGTGCAGGTGGAGTCGACGCCTGCCGACAGCAACATTCCCTACGTGCAGGCCTACGACACGCAGACCGGCAAGCCGCTGGGCAGCCAGCAGGTTGTAAACAAGCACACAGTGGTCAAGACTAAGACCAAAAAGCTGCCGATCTTTATTACAGCACTCGCCGGCTGTGCCTGCGGCGCCCTGCTGGTCATTGCGCTCATTATGAGCGGCACGCTCAACATTGGCGGCGGAAAGAATGCCGTGACGGCGGGTGCTTCGGGTTC
>CABUUE010000341.1 GCA_902494685.1 uncultured Collinsella sp. | reverse complement strand
GCCTTCCGAGTTTTTAAAGCCATTTGCCATTGCGTATTCGGCCATCATGCTTGATCGGTTCTTTTCGCCCGGTGGCAACATCAACGAATTCCTTCGCAAGATGGGTATCTACCTGGGCATTTCGCTCTTTCTGATCTTTATCCAGCCCGATTTCGGTACTGTCCTGATCATCCTGTTGACCCTCATGTGCATGGCGTTGTTTGCGGGTCTCGACCCCAGATTTATCATCGGCGTGCTAATCTTCGGCATTCTCGTGATCGTGATTGCGCTTGTCGCAGAGCCGTACCGTATGGTGCGTATTCAGGTTGCCTTGAACCCTTGGGCCGACGAGTATGGTGATGGCTATCAGGCCACGCTTGCCATCATGGCCTTTGCCTCGGGCGGTCTGTTCGGCCGTGGCATCGGCAACTCAACCATGAAGTACTCGTATCTGCCCGAGGCGCACAATGACTACATCCTGGCCATCATTGGCGAGGAAGTCGGTTTTGTCGGAACCGTGCTGTTCTTCTTGGTGTTTGCGATGCTGATCTATTCGGCGTTTCGCATTGCCGAGCAGGCGACCGATCGTCGGGGCGCGCTTATGGCGTCTGGCTCCGCGGTCATTCTCGCGGTGCAGTTTTTGATTAACGCGTTGGGCATCCTCAACGTGTTTCCCATGACGGGCAAACCGTTGCCGTTTATTAGCTACGGCGGTTCGTCGATTATTGTGTCGCTTATGCTTGCCGGATTGATCCTGCGCGTTTCGTACGAGAGCGCCCGTCGCGATGAGTACGACCGTCGCCGCGAGAGCTTTGCCGTTATGGATGAGAGTACCGCTGGCGTGCCCCACGTGCGCGGCGAGCGATCTTCGCGTAACGGTTTTACCGTCCTGGATGGCTCTGCGACCGAGCCGGCAGTCCGCCCGCGTCAGCGAACGGCGCCGCAAGGTCGTCCTCAGCGCCCCAGCCCTCGCAACGCGGGCGGCGGATATAATCGAATCGATTTGAACTCGGACCCGTCGGCGCGTCTGCGCACCGACGACCAGGGACCGCGTGTACGAAGGGACTACCATGACCGATAAGATGACCGTTGCTATTGCAGCCGGCGGCACGGCAGGACACATCAACCCCGCGCTCGCCTTGGCCGAAGAGCTGCGTGATCGTGGCCACCACGTTGTGTTCGTGGGCCAGTCGCGCAAGCTCGAGGGTCGTCTGGTCCCCGAGGCTGGGTTTGATTTTGTGCCCATTACGGTCACTGGCTTCGACCGCTCCCGTCCTTGGACGGCGCTGACCTCGCTGTGGCGTGTCAACAAGGCCAAGCGTGCGCTCGCTGGTCATTTCTCAAAGGTCGGCAAGCCCGACGCTGCCATCGGTTTCGGAGCCTATGTCGAGGTTCCGCTGCTGGGGTGGTGCAAGGGCGCGGGCGTTCCGTATCTGCTGCATGAGCAGAACTCTGTTCCGGGCCTGGCCAACAAGATGATGAACTCCCACGCCGCCCGCGTGTGCATCTCGGTGCCGGCAGCGCGTTCGGTCTTTGAGCGCGAAGGTGACCCTGGCCACGTGCTCATGACCGGCAACCCCGTACGTCGCTCGGTGATCGAGGGCGATCGCGCTCGCGGCCGCAAAGCACTTGGCGTTTCCGAGGACGCTACGCTGCTGCTCGTCTTTGGCGGTTCACTTGGCGCCCAGCACCTCAACG
>CABUUE010000340.1 GCA_902494685.1 uncultured Collinsella sp. | reverse complement strand
TGGTCTCCCAACGAACCAGAATGACCTTGTGACCCTCGGCGGAACGCGCGACAGCGTCGTCGCTCGAGAACACGACCTCGCCCACGGCGGCACCGGGGCTGGCATTAAGACCGCTGGCGAGAGCCTCGTACTTCTTGGAGGCGTCGAACTGCGGGTGAAGGAGCTGGTCGAGTTGCGCGGGATCGATGCGGCTCACGGCCTCTTCGCGGGTGATCAGGCCTTCCTCGACCATTTCGATGGCGATGCGCAGGGCGGCGGTGGCGGTGCGCTTGCCCACGCGGGTCTGGAGCATCCAGAGCTTGCCCTGCTCGATGGTAAACTCGATATCGCACATATCGCGGTAATGATCCTCGAGCGTCAGGAACACGCGCTCGAGCTCCTCACCTGCGGACTCGAGGCCCGGGGTGGTCTTGAGGTCGGCGATGGGCTCGGTGTTGCGGATACCGGCGACGACGTCCTCGCCCTGGGCATTAACCAAAAAGTCACCGTAGAACTCCTTGGTGCCGTCGGCCGGATTACGCGTAAAGGCGACGCCTGTCGCAGAGGTCTCGCCCTTGTTGCCAAAGGCCATGGCCTGCACGTTGACGGCGGTGCCGAGCTCGTCGGAGATGCCGTGCTGTTTGCGATAGATGCAGGCGCGCTCGTTCATCCAGCTGCCAAAGACGGCCTGGATGGCAAGGCGCAGCTGGAGCTCCGGATCGTGTGGGAAGACGGGCTTGCCATCGGCGACCTCGAGCTCGGGATACAGGGCGGCATCGACGTTCTCGGAGAAGATGCCCTTAAAGGTCTCGACGAGTTCCTGCAGGTCCTCGGCCGAAAGCTCGGAATCGACGCGAACGCCGGCGACCAGGCGGGCCTGGGTCAGGGCGTTCTCGAACAGGTCGGCATCGACACCCATGACGACGTTGGAGAACATCTGGATAAAGCGACGATAGCTATCCCAGGCAAAACGCGGGTTCTGCGTCTGCGCGATGAGGCCCTGGACGGAATCGTCATTGAGGCCCAAGTTGAGGACCGTGTCCATCATACCGGGCATGGAGAACGGAGCGCCCGAACGAACCGACACGAGCAGCGGATCGGAGGCGTCGCCGAGCTTCTTGCCGCAGCGGGCCTCGAGGTCCGCCTCGGCGGCAACGATCTCATCGAGTGCGCCCTCGGGCCACACGTTGCCGGCACCGGAGTACTCGACGCAAGTCTGGCAGGTAATGGTAAAGCCACCGGGAACCGGCAGGCCGATACGGCTCATCTCGGCAAGGTTAGCGCCTTTGCCGCCAAGCACGAAGTTCATGGACTTGTCGCCCTCGGTGACACAGGTGCCCTGGGCGTCGGTTCCAAAACGGTAAACCCTCTTGCAATCGCTCACGATACTTCCCCTTCCATGCACTAACGCGCACGACCGTGGTAACGAATCGACCCACCGGATGCGGGCCGTGAGGGAACTATACGGCGCGTTTTGGGCAGGCTTGAGCAGAGGATGCGCGGTTTGGTAAACGTGCTAAAACTGGCGGTAAACGGTAGGTAAAGGTGGTTACCTTATGAAGAGACCACTTCAATAAACTTGCAGGTCAAATGCAAGTAATTTGCTAAATCGCTTTACCATTATCGTGCATTATTTTTAGTTAGTCTTTTTAGACGGGGCTTTTTAGCTACCCCAATAAGCTAGCTTTGTTGGGCTCGACGGG
>CABUUE010000339.1 GCA_902494685.1 uncultured Collinsella sp. | reverse complement strand
TGCGTCTGGGCGTCGACGTGCTTTCTGCCTATGCGTTTTCTACCGAAAACTGGAACCGCCCGCAGCATGAGGTCAACGTCTTGATGCATCTGTTTGCCAAGACGTTTATCGACGAGCTGCCGCTTCTGAAGCGCGAAAACGTGCGAGTTGTCTTTTTGGGTGACATTTCCGCGCTGCCCAAGAAGACCCGCGACGTTTTTGAACGCGGTCTTGCCGAGTGCGCCGATCACACCGGCATGACGCTGGCGCTTGCCGTCAACTACGGCGCGCGTGCCGAGATTACCCGCGCTGTCCGTCAGATCGCACTCGACGCTGCCGCCGGTAAGATCGATCCTGCCGCAATTGATGACGACATGGTGGCTTCCCACCTCTATACCGCCGGCCTTCCCGATCCTGAGCTTGTGATTCGCACCTCTGGTGAGCTGCGCCTTTCGAACTATCTGCTGTGGCAGGTGGCTTATTCCGAGTTCTACGTCACCGATACCTATTGGCCCGACTTTGATCGTTGGGGCCTTGTCGACGCCATTTTGGCCTATCAGGGCCGTGACCGTAGGTTTGGTGGTCTGAGCAAGACCGAGGAGGCTTAATCGTGTCCGATCGTCCCAAGGCATCTGCTCCCAAGACGCCAGTTTCCGCGGCGCCTACGCGTAAGGCTGCCGCTGCGGGAGCACCTGCAGCAAAGAGCGGCACCGGTTCGTGGCTTGCGGGCTTTATTACCCGTGCCGCCGCCGGTATCGTTTATGCCGTTGTCTTTATCCTGTGCCTGGTTTTGGGTATCGTGCCCACGGCCATCTTTGTTTCTGTCATGAGCGGCCTGTGCTGCTATGAGTTTTTCCGTATGACAAGGCTCGATGGCAAGATGGCTAACGAGCGCATGGGTATCGCTGCCGCCGTACTCTTTCCGCTGTCGGCGTTGGGCGATTCGATGTTGCTGAATGCCCTGCTTTTTGCCCTGATGCTCGCTGTGGGCATTTGGTATGTCTGGTCGCCGCGTACCCGCATCTCTGATGTGGCCGTGACGCTCATGGGTCCCATCTACACTGGCTTTATGCTGTCGGCTATCGTGCTGCTGCGCGATGCCGTGCCCGGTTTTGCCGGCGCCCTGCTTTCGGTGGGCGTTTGCGCGTCACTTTGGGTCTCCGACTCGTTTGCCTACATCGTGGGTAGCCGTATCGGCAAGCACAAGATGGTTCCCAAGATCTCTCCCAAAAAGAGCTGGGAGGGGTTTGCCGGCGGCATCCTGGGCTCGGTTTTGATTTGGCTCATCTTGTGGGCGACGCATTTCTACAAGCTCAGCCTGCCCTATGCGCTGCTGTGCGGCGTGGTCGTGTCCATTCTGGGCGTTATCGGCGACCTTATCGAGTCGCGCATCAAGCGCGGTGTGGGCGTCAAGGATTCCGGCAACCTTATCCCGGGCCACGGCGGCATGCTCGATCGTAGCGATTCGCTTATCTTCGGCTGCATCACCGCGCAGCTGATGCTGATGATCGGAGGCGTGCTGTAATGTCCTTCCAGACGACGTATGGCTCCGATGGACGTCTCCGTGTTGCCATCCTGGGCTGTACGGGCTCTATCGGCACCCAGGCGCTCGATGTGTGCCGTCAGCATGCCGATCGCTTGCAGGTGACGGCGCTGTCCGTTAACTCCAGTACCTCCGAGCTCGTTGCCGCTGCCCGCGAGTTCTCGGTTCCGGC
>CABUUE010000338.1 GCA_902494685.1 uncultured Collinsella sp. | reverse complement strand
TCCAACTCTATTCCAACGCTACTCCGGCTTGGTTTCTACCGTGGGAGTCTTGTCCGCCGCAACTGGAGTGCGGGCGGTGTCCATAGTCAGGCAGTGTTTGGGACAGCTTTCGATGCACTCACCGCACACCACGCAGGCATACGGGTCAATCGACCAGGTACCACCCTTGCGATCGACCGTGAGCGCGCCCGCCGGGCAGCGACGTGCGCACATACCACAGCAAATGCACACATCCATGTCGTTGACGATATGCCCGCGCAAGCGCTCGGGCGCCGCCAGCTTCTCCTGCGGATAGCACACCGTTACCGGCTGCTTGACCATAGAACCCAAGGCCGTCTTGGCAAATGTCAGCAAACTCATGCCGCGCCTACCTTTCCGTGCAGCTAATGCAGGGGTCGATGGTCAGGATAATCATGGGCACGTTGGCAAGGAGCACGCCCTGCAGTGCATGCGTCAGACCCGCCAGGTTCTGCGACGTCGGCGTGCGCACGCGAAAACGGTCCAGGTTCTTGGTGCCGTTGCCGCGCACATAGTAATACGCCTCGCCACGCGGCTGCTCAATCACAACTTCGCCGCGCGCGCCGTCGGCCGGCGTAAGCTTGGTGCGCCCGCCGATTCCGTCGTGCGGTATCTTGCCCACAAGCTCCTTGATGATGTCCATGGCCTGCGTGACCTCGGCACAACGCACCTGGCAGCGGGCATAGCAGTCGCCGTCGGTAGCCACGATCGGCTCAAACGCAGCCAGATCCGCATAGGCGCCGTCACCGAACATGCGCACGTCGTAGTCCACGCCCGAGGCGCGACCGAACGGGCCGACCATCGAAAGCTCCAGCGCGTCCTTCTTGCTGATCACGCCTACACCGTGCAGGCGCTCGCCGCAGCTATTGTCGTCCAAAAACGTATGCACCAGGGCCTCATAGTCGGGACGCATGGCATCGAGCGTCTGGACAATGCCCGCCAGCTCGGAGTCCTCAATGTCGTGTTTAAGGCCGCCGATCTCGTTAATCGACAGAATCACGCGCCCGCCGCAAGTGCTCTCAAAGATCTTGAGAATCTGCTCGCGCAGGGTCCACGAACGATAGAACAACGCCTCGAAACCAAAGGCGTCGGCAAGCAGGCCCAGCCACAGCAGGTGCGAGTGAATGCGCGAAAGCTCGTGCAAAATGGTACGGATATACTGCACGCGGCCAGGCACCTCGATGTCGAGCATGCGCTCGCAGGCGCTGGCATAGCCGCAGCTGTGGCCCACGGCGCAGATGCCGCAGATGCGCTCGGCGATGTAGCCAAACTGGTGCATGTCGCGCTTTTCGGTGAGCTTCTCGAGTCCGCGGTGCACAAAGCCGATCTGCGGAATTGCCTCGAGAACGCGGTCGTCCTCGATCACCAGGTCCAGATGAAGCGGCTCGGGCAGCACCGGGTGCTGCGGGCCAAACGGAATGACGGAGCGATGTGCCATGGGCCTTACGCCTCCTTTTTCTGCTTGTCGCGGGCGGCCTTGGCGGCAAGCGCCGCGCGGACCTTGGCTGCTTTCTCGGGATCCATGGCAGCGAGCTTTGCCTCCATCTCGGCAGCCTTGAGCGCGGCCTTCGCAGCAGCCTCATCGTGCCGAGCATCGGAGCCGGCAGCCGCAGTGGGCTGAACAGTGGCGCCCGCGGCATCGCTGGCGCTCGCAGTGCCCTCCCCCGCAGCGGCCG
>CABUUE010000337.1 GCA_902494685.1 uncultured Collinsella sp. | reverse complement strand
TCCAAACAGAGCGACAGCGCCGGCAGTCTTAGCCTCGTCGATGCCCATAACACGGGTCACGACCGGCTTGGAGGCGAAGATCTGCTGGTTGACCAGGTCCTCGACAGCCTTGAGCTGCTCGGAGGAAAGGGCCTCGAAGTGCGTAAAGTCAAAGCGCAGGTGCTCGGGCGTCACCAGCGAGCCGGCCTGGGAGACGTGCTCGCCCAGAACCTGCTTAAGGGCAGCGTCGAGCAGGTGCGTGGCGGTGTGGTTGCGGCGCAGGAAGCCACGGCGCTCGGCGTCGAGAGTGGCGGTCACAGCGGCACCAGCAGAAAGCGTGCCCTCGGCAACGTGGGCGACGTGGGCATACAGGCCGTCGTGGTTCTTGGTATCGGAAACGGTCAGTGCAACGCCCTCGGCGGAAAGCTTGCCGGCGTCGCCCTGCTGGCCGCCCATCTCGGCGTAGAACGGGGTGCGGTCGAGCACGACCTCGACGTCCTCGCCGGCGGCAGCGGAATCGACAGACTCGCCGTTGCGCACGATGGCGACAACCTTGGCGCCCTCGATCACATCGTTGTCATAGCCGTCGAACTCGGTCGCTGCGACCTTGTCGGAAAGCTCGACCCACACGTCGTTGAAGCTACCCCAGGCGTCGCCCTTGGCGTTAGCGCGGGCGCGGGCCTTCTGGTCCTCCATGCAGGCAGTGAAGCCGTCCATGTCGACGTCGTGGCCAGCGGTGCCGGCGATCTCGACGGTCAGGTCGATGGGGAAACCAAAGGTGTCGTGAAGCTTAAAGGCAACATCGCCCGGAAGCACAGCGCCCTCGGCAAGCGCGGCCAGGGCCTCGTCCAGGTAAACGCGGCCGTTGTCGAGCGTCGTGGAGAAGCGCTCCTCCTCGGAGGCAACGATACCCTTGACGAGCGCGACGTTCTTGAGCAGCTCGGGATAGGCCTCGCCCATTTGAGCGTTGACCTCGTCGATGAACTTGGTCAGGAAGGCGCCCTCGATGCCCAGCAGGCGACCGTGGAACACGGCACGGCGGAGCAGACGGCGAAGGACGTACTCGCGACCCTCGTTACCGGGCAGGATGCCGTCAGAAATCATAAAGTCGACGGCACGGGAGTGGTCGGCGATGATGCGAAGAGAACGGCTGGCGCCGGAGTAATCGTCGGCGTCATAGGTCTTGCCGCTGATCTCCTCGCCCAGCTTGATGAGGTGCTGCATCAAATCGCCGTCGTAGTTAGCAGTCTTGTGCTGCATGATAGCGGCCATGCGCTCCAGGCCCATGCCCGTATCGAGGTTGCGGTGCGGCAGTTCCGGCATGGAGCCGTCCTCCTGGCGGTCGTACTGGGTAAACACGAGGTTCCAGAACTCAAGGAAGCGGTCGCAGTCGCAGCCGGGCTTGCAGTCGGGGCTGCCGCAACCGACCTCCTCGCCCATGTCAAAGTAGATCTCGGAGCACGGACCGCAGGGGCCGGTGGGACCAGCGGCCCAGAAGTTGTCGTCCTCGCCCAGGCGGGAGATGTGGTCCTCGGCAACGCCCAGAGAACGCCACACGTCGTGGGTCTCGTCGTCCTCGGTAAAGACGGTGAAGTACAGGCGGTCGAGCGGCAGCTTGAACTCCTTGGTGATGAGCTCAAAGGCCCAGGCGCAAGCCTGCTCCTTGGAGACGCCGCCAAAAGAGAAATCGCCGAGCATCTCGAAGAACGACAGGTG
>CABUUE010000336.1 GCA_902494685.1 uncultured Collinsella sp. | reverse complement strand
CGAGCTTACCGCGGCTGGCTATGACGTGGCTGCCGACGACGTGCGCGTGATCGCGACCGGCTACGGCCGTGTCGCCGTGCCCTATGCGCACAAGGTCGTGACCGAGATCACCTGCCACGGTACCGGTGCCGTACGTCTGTTTGGCGACCACGGCACCGTGATCGATGTGGGTGGTCAGGACACCAAGGTCATTCAGCTTAAAAGTGGCCGCGTGGCCAAGTTTGCCATGAACGACAAGTGCGCCGCCGGCACGGGGCGCTTTTTGGAGATCATGGCCGACCGCCTGGGCATTACCCAGCAACAGATGGCCGACCTGGCGCGTTCCGGCGAGCCTACCAAGATCAGCAGCATGTGCACGGTGTTTGCCGAAAGCGAGGTCATCAGCCTCATCGGTCGCGGTGAGCCGCGCGAGAACATTGCGCGTGGCGTGATCGACAGCGTGGTTTCGCGCGTGGTGACCATGGCCGGTCAGGCCGCGGGCGCCCCGTACTACCTGACCGGCGGCCTGTGCGAGAACGCCTTCGTGGTGGAGCGGTTGGGCGAGCTACTGGGGTCGCCGGTGACCACCTCACCCCAGGCTCGCTTTGCCGGTGCCATCGGCGCGGCGATTCGCGCACAGGCGCTCAATTAATGCATCCGTCGCAGGCTCGCATTCATGCGTATACTGGGAGAAAATGATTGACCGATGAGAGGAGGTATCGATGGCTGACGATCAGATTAAGCTCACGTCTATGACGGCCGCGAGCGGTTGAGCTGCTAAGCTGGCTCCCGGAGCCCTCGCCCAGGTCCTGGGCGACTTGCCCAATGTGCATAACGACAACCTGCTCGTGGGGTTCGATACCTCCGACGATGCGAGTGTCTTCCGCGTAGGGGAGAACCTGGGGCTCGTGCAGTCCATCGACTTCTTCCCGCCGATGGTCGACGACCCGTTCCTGTTTGGCCAGATCGCCGCAGCCAACTCGCTGTCGGACATCTACGCCATGGGCGGGCGGCCGAGCCATGCCATGAACTTGCTGTGCATCCCGAGCTGTCTGGGCGTCGAGGTCGCCGGTCAGATTCTGGCGGGCGGCGCAGACAAGTGCGTCGAGGCGGGTTGCTCCATCGCGGGCGGCCACACCATCAACGACGACGAGCCCAAGTACGGCCTGTCCGTGAGCGGCTTTGTCGCGCTCGATCGCATGCTCGCCAACAGCGGTGCATGCGTGGGCGATGTTCTGCTGCTGACCAAGGCGATCGGCTCGGGCATTATCACCACGGCCATTAAGGGCGAGCTCATCGAGCAGGACGAGGCCGCAGCCATGTTTGAATCGATGCGCGCCCTCAACGAGGCGCCGATTCGTCTGGCCGAGGGACTTGAGCTTCACGGATGCACCGACATTACGGGCTTTGGTCTGATCGGACACGCGTGCGAGATGGCCGAGGGCTCGGGCGTGCAAGTTGAGCTTGCGTCGGGATTGGTGCCGCTCTTTGATCAGGTGCTCGACATGGCGCGTCTGGGCATTATCCCCGCTGGCTCCTACCGCAACCAGGACTTCTTTGGCCCGCGCGTGGCTGCCGACGAGGACCTGGAGCCGGGCATGCTCGACTCGCTGTACGATCCACAGACGTCTGGTGGCCTGCTTATCGCGGCACCTGCTGCCGATGTGGATGAGCTTGCGCGCCGTTTGCATGCCGAAGGACGTATCGCCGCCGTCGTCGGTCGCGCGTGCGAGCCGG
>CABUUE010000335.1 GCA_902494685.1 uncultured Collinsella sp. | reverse complement strand
CGACGTGATCAGCGGTCACGAGTGCGAGATCCACAACGGCACGGTCACGCTCGATCTGTATCCGCTGGGTTCGTCGATCATTTATCACCACGCCGAGCAGCGCCTGCAGGAGCCGCTCGATCACGGTGCGGGTGTTGTGTGCCATATCACATCGGTGCCGACCGATGACGGCAAGCCCGGTACGATCGGCGCGCCCACGCGTCGCTTTATCGACCATCTGGCCGCCATGGGCATGCGCTACTGGCAGGTTTTGCCCGTCAATCCCACGGACTTCTTCCGCTCCCCCTACGCCGGTCCTTCGGCCTTTGCAGGCAATATCGACCTGCTACCCGAGAGCCACGAGGAGCTGGCAGCCGACTTTGAGACCTGGAAGGCCCGCGGCGGGGAGGATGCCGATCCGCTGTACACCGCGTTTAAACATCGCAATGCCGATTGGCTCGAGAAGTACTGCGTCTATATGGCCGTCAAAAAGTACTTTGAGGGCGAGTCGCGCCACGATTGGCCGGCAGATGTTGCTCGCTACAACGAGCATCTGATCGACGACAAGCGCTTCCACAACGAGGCCGAGCTTCAAGCGTACATGCAGTACCGCTTTGACCTGGCTTGGTGCGAGCTCATGAACTATGCGCACAAGAAGGGCATAGAGGTTATCGGCGATATTCCTATGTACGTGTCCGACGATTCGGCAGACGCGTGGAGCGAACCCGAGAACTTCTGGCTTTCCGATACCGGCAAGGCGATTGAGATTTCCGGCGCGCCGCCCGACAACTTTGCGCCCGAGGGCCAGGTGTGGGGCAACCCGACGTTCCGCTGGGACCACATGAAGCAGAACGGCTATAGCTGGTGGATGGATCGCCTGCGCCGCGCGTTTTCGCTCTACGACCGTGTGCGTCTGGATCACTTCCTGGGCTTCCACAGCTACTTTAGTATCCCCGCAGGCAAGGCTTGCGCCGAAGGTCGCTGGCTGGCGGGACCGGGCAAAGACCTGTTCCAGACTGCCTACGACGAGCTGG
Source organism: uncultured Collinsella sp. (assembly GCA_902494685.1). Classification (GTDB taxonomy): domain Bacteria; phylum Actinomycetota; class Coriobacteriia; order Coriobacteriales; family Coriobacteriaceae; genus Collinsella. Next base: position 751 of record CABUUE010000335.1, on the reverse strand, counting down.
GTCCGCTCAACTTTATCGCCGAGGACCTGGGCTATTTGACGCCCGGTGTTCGCGCCATGGCTTCGACCTGCGGTTTCCCCGGCATGGACGTGCTGGAGTTTAGCGATTACGACGTCCGTTGCGGCGTGCACCCCACGCCAGGAAAGATCCTGTACACCTCAACGCACGATACGTCGACGCTGGCCGGCTGGTGTACGCGTTCCTTTGCGGGCGGCGATGAACCGAGCGGTGTTGAGGTGGCGGCCAAGCTGATGAGCGACGCGCTGGCAAGCGACGCTCCCCTGGTGATGATGCCGCTGCAGGATGTCCTGGGGCTTGGCGACGACGCGCGCATGAACGTTCCGGGCGTGGCCACGGGCAACTGGACCTGGCAGGCTAACGAGGCGAACATTGCAGCCGCCGAGGGCAAAACCGCACAGCTCCTGCGCAACAACCATAGATTCTGGGGCGAAGCGTGATAAAACCCCCGATATAGGGTACAGTTACAGACGTTTGAATTTTTGCGGGCAGAGTAATCTGCCCGCTTTGTGCTGAAAAGGAAGTATTATGGCGCGCTACGATTACAAGTGCTCGAGCTGCGGCAACGTGTTTGAGGTTGAGCATCCCATGTCCGAGACTCCCGAGGTCGTGTGCCCCAGCTGCGGTGCCCCGGCGGCCAAGACGTTCTCGGCCAGCGGCATTAAATTTGAGGGCAGTGGTTTCTACAACACCGACCAGCGAAGCGGCGGCTCCAGCACCAACGCCACGAGTG
>CABUUE010000334.1 GCA_902494685.1 uncultured Collinsella sp. | reverse complement strand
GACCGGCAAGAATCCCGACCGCTTGGAGGTCGAGCGTCGCCGCGGTATGACCGTTGAGCTCGGCTTTGGCGAGCTGGCGTTGCCGAGTGGCAAGATCGTTGGCCTGGTCGACGTGCCGGGACATGCGCACTACCTGCGCGCCATGGTGCAGGGTGCCACGGGCATCGATGTAGCCGTGCTGGTGGTCTCGGCCGTCGAGGGTGTGATGCCGCAGACCCGCGAGCACGTACATGTGCTGGAGCTGCTGGGCGTCACGCATATGGTTGTCGCGCTGACGATGTGCGACCTGGCCGATAACGAAATGATCGAGCTGGCCGAGCTCGATGTTGATGACTTTTTGTCGGGCACCGTGTTTGCGGGCGCGCCGATCGTTCCCGTGTCGTCCAAGACGGGCGAGGGGATTGATGCGCTGCCGGCAGCGCTCGACGAGTGCGTGGACGCCTGTTGGGCTGCCTGTCGCGATCGCGCCGAGCGAACCGACGCCGCGCCGCGCCTGCCGATCGATCGCTGTTTTACGATCAAGGGTGCCGGCACCGTCGTGACGGGTACGCTGCACGACGCGCCGGTTGCGGTGGGCGATGAGCTGGTCGCGCTGCCGTCGCGCACGATCTGTCGTGTGCGCGGGATTCAGGTTCATGGTGACACGCAGCGGGCGTTGCCCGGTCAGCGCGTGGCGCTCAACCTGGTGGGCGACGGTGTCGCTTCGCTCGATCGCGGCGAGATGCTCGGTGTGGAAGGCCGTTTTGGCCAGACGCTGCGCTTTATGATGACGTTTACGTATTTGGGTCGCCAGGGCGCCAAGCCGCGCGTGCTCGAGTCGGGCGCGCGCGTGCACGTGATGGCGGGTACGGCCGAGGTTGTCGGCCGCATCATGCTTATGGAGGGCGAGGCACCTGTGGCGGTGGGCGAGACGCGTACCGTTCAGGTGCGTCTTGAGGACCCGCTGCCGCTGCGCGCCGGCGACCATGCCGTGGTGCTGTCGTATTCGCCGGTCATGCTCATTGGCGGCGGTCGTGTGCTGCTGTCGCGTTGCCGTCGTTCACGCGAGCTCTCTGCGGGGGAGCGCGCGCTGTATATGGCGCTCGAGGCTGGGGATGTTGCGGGCGCGGTGGATTCGTGGCTGGCGCTGCAGGCGCTGCCGGTGGCGGCTGCTGATATTGTTACTGCGCTGGATATGGCTGCCGGCGATGTTGAGGCCGCGTTGCGTGCGCTGGTGGACCAGGGCACGGTGCGTGCGCTTGCAGCGGGTGACGTGGCGCTGTACACGAGTACCGCCGTGCTCGACACTGCGATGGACACGCTCGCGACGACCCTGTCGGCCATGCACGCGACGGCTCCCAAGGAGACGGGCTTTACGCCCGGCGCCGTCGCCCATGCTGCCTGGCCTGCTGCCGACGATGCCGTTGCCGCGGCCTTGATCGCCGAGGGCTGCTCGCGCGGCGTTTGTGCCGCCGAAGGCGCCGAGGTGTTTGACCCGCACTCTGCAGCCGCCGCGGCGCGTGTGGTGCGCGAGGCCTGCGAGCGTATCGTTGCCTTGCTGGATGAGGCCGGCCTCGATGCGCCGACGTTGCCCGAGGTGGGCGAGCAACTGCAGCTCGATCGCGACACCATGACGCGTGCCCTGCGCGAGCTTTCGCTCAACCGCTCGATCGTTAAGGTCGAGCGCGACGTTGCCCTGTCCGCTGCCGCCGAGGCCCATGCGCGCGAACTCGTCGCCGCCGCCATTGAGGCAGCCGGCGGCGCTGCCACCACGAGCGTGCTCCGCGAGGCTCTGG
>CABUUE010000333.1 GCA_902494685.1 uncultured Collinsella sp. | reverse complement strand
GCCGGCGTCGAAGAGCTCGACGGCCCGCCTCCTGGACTCCAGGTCGTGCTTCACCCTGAGGTCTATACTCATGGAAAACCTCCCATTTCCCGATGTCCAAGAAATGGGAGGCAGTTCACTGTCCCCTTTGTGGTGGTTGTGATGGCTGAGCGTCAAAAGTGAACGTGTCGCTACTTGGAAAGCTCGTCGGCGAGGGCCTCGATCTGAGCGCGCGAGGCGTCGTTGAGCGAGCCCAGCACAGTCACCTTGTTCTGCGCCAGGGTGATGTCCTTCATGCCCTCGAGCTCCTTGGTCATAACCTTGGCAGCTGCAGGCGCCCAGGAACCGGCCTCGACAAGCGCCACGGTACGGTTCTGATAGGCGTGCCCGGCAAGCGTGTGGATAAAGGTGCTCATGAACGGGAAGATCTCGCCCTGATAGGTGATAGAGGCGAGCACCAGACGGTCATAGCGGAACGCATCCTCAACAGCCTCGGCCATATCGTCGCGAGCCAGGTCAAAGACGGAAACCTTCTGGCCGCGGGCCTCGAGCGCAGATGCGAGCTCTTCAACGGCAGCCTTCAGATGCCCATACACACTCGCATAGGCAATCGTGATGCCCTCGTCCTCGGGCTGATAGCTCGACCAGGTGTTGTAGGTGTCGAGGTAATAGCCCAGGTTCTCGGTCAGCACGGGGCCGTGAAGCGGGCAAATGATCTGGATGTCCAGATTGGCGGCCTTCTTGAGCACGGCCTGCACAAACTTGCCGAACTTGCCCACGATGCCAAAGTAGTAACGGCGCGCTTCGCAAGCCCAGCCCTCGGGATCCTCGATGTCGTTGGCGCCAAACTTGCCAAAGCCGTCGGCACTAAAGAGCACCTTGTCGGTGGCCTCGTAGGAGAACAACACCTCGGGCCAGTGAACATTGGGGGCACCGACAAAGGTTAGGCTGTGGCCGCCCAGGTCGAGCACGTCGCCATCTTTGACGACCATCTTGCGCTCGGAGAAGTCGGTGCCAAAGTAGTTGACCATCATGCGGAAAGCACCCATGCTGGCCACAATCTGCGCCTGGGGATAGCGCTCCATAAAGGCGGCGATACCGGCGGAGTGATCGGGCTCCATGTGATGGACGACCAGGTAGTCGGGCGTACGGCCATCGAGCGCGGCCTCGAGGTTGCCGAGCCATTCGTCGACAAAGCCAGCGTCAACCGAATCGGCGACAGCGATTTTATCGCCCAAGATAACATAGCTGTTGTATGCCATGCCGTTCTCGGACACGTCGTACTGGCCCTCGAACAGGTCAATGTCGTGATCGTCGACACCGATGTAGCGGATATCCTTGGTGATCTCCATCAGGCAAAGCCTCCTAGATAGACAAAAGAACCCGTCTATCATAACACTCGCCTTTAGAGCCACAGCTATCTACCGGCATCCTTATCGATTGTTATTGATGCGGAATATACCGCTTTTGAACTGCAAAAACTATGCGCGAGGCTCTGCCGTGCTATGTCGAACGATGAGCTGACCGGGGATGCGAATGGCGACGGTTTTGTCCGTTGCCCCCGCCTTGGGAACCGCGTGCTCGAATACCTCGCGCCCACGCTGATGCAAATCGAATCGAACGGTCGTGAGCTCGTTATGCGCGACAAAGTCGTCGAGCGAGTCATCGACGCCCACCACGCTCACGTCCTCGGGCACGCGCAAGCCGCTATCGCGCAGCGCTGCAATGACGCCATTTGCCATCTGATCGTTTGCCGCATAGATCGCCGTCATGGTGCGATCGTGTTCGGCCAGGTACCTACCGGCCT
>CABUUE010000332.1 GCA_902494685.1 uncultured Collinsella sp. | reverse complement strand
GACGACCCCGCCGTGCCGGCCACGACCACGAGCTCGCACGTCTCGCCAGCACGCAGGGCGACAAGCGCCGCATTCACAACATCGAGCTTTTCCATTGCCGCCTTCTATCCTCTAAAGATATCGGTGAGCATAGCGAGTGCCTCGAGCACGCCGCCGCCGACCGACGTCGCCTTGTCCGAAATGTAGTTGATATAGCTGGCATCGCCGCGCGGATCGACATCGGCGCATTTAAAGCCCTCGGTCACCTGCACGCCGTTCGCCAAAAGCCCGCGCAGACAGCCATCGATCTGCGTGCGCATGGGCGTATCGCCCGCGTAGCCAATCACGTCTCCGGCGCGCACGATGTCGCCGATTGCGCGGTCGGACCGAAACACGCCGGCGGCGGGGCTGTGGATAACACGCTCTTTGCCATAGCCAGCGATAATGCCCGGCACGCCCGTGTTGGGCTGGGGTGAACCTTGGGTAATGACACGGCCCAGGAAATGCCCGCGCATGGTCTCGACCACGGCGTCGCAATCGACCGGCGCGGTAAAGCCCGGCCCCACGGCGATGACGGTAGGCGCCATATCGCGCGTGGTGCCCAAGTTGCGCTTAGCCAGAATCGCGTCGACCACGGCAGCGGGTTTCAGTTCGTCGAGCATCTTGGCCTGGGGGTCTACCACGACGGCGACGTCTCCGGCCTCGGTAATTGCAAGCGCCTCTGCCGGCGTCCGCGCCAAGCGAGCGCGAATGCCCTCAACCTCGACCTCGCCCAGGCGAATGGCCTCGCAAAAACTGATTGTGCGACGGATGCACGTGGGAACCGCGATATCGGCCATGACAACCGACACGCCGGCGCGCACCAAGCGAGCGGCGACGCCCGTGGCGATATCGCCGGCGCCGCGAACATATACGAGCATTCCCGGGGCACCTCCCTGTGCTACGGTTTGAGCAGAGCAAAAGCGGTTCGACCGCTACTCTGATGATTATTTATTATCACAGTATTATACGGCGGTGAACAGATGGAAACGACGAGCGGAAACCTTGCCTCCGCGCTCAAGATCGAGCCGGGCATTACCGCAATTATCGGCAGTGGCGGCAAGTCGACCTTGCTAAAGACGCTGGGCCTTGAGCTTATGCGCGCTGGAGGCCGCGTGCTCCTCTGCACCACCACGCATATGTTTCCCGTCGCCGGCGTGCCATGGGACGGGTCGTGCCGTCGCCTGGACGCCGCGCCTTGGAAGCCGGGGGCCCTGCATGTTCCCGGCTGCACCTGCGAGGCATGCGCGGGCATGAACCGCGGAAGTATCTGCCAGGCGGGTGTTTTGGACCCGGAGACAGGCAAGCTCTCCGCCCCCGCTGAGCCGCTCAACGAGCTGGCGCAGCGCTTTGACTATGTGTTGGCCGAGGCAGATGGCAGCAAGCGACTCCCGCTCAAAGCGCATGCCGCCTGGGAGCCGGTAATTCCCGCCGCCACGGCAAACGTTGTCTGGGTCGTCGGCGCCTCGGGACTGGGCAAACCCGTCGCCGAGGTTGTCCACCGCCCCGAGCTCTTTTGCGAGCGTTGCGGCTGCGAGCTCACCGACATCGCCACGCCCGAGCGCGTCGCCCAGGTGCTCAATTCCGAGATGCAGGCGCTGAAACTCAGCACCGCACGCGTCATGCTCAACCAAGTCGACACGCTCAGCGACCCCACGATGGCCGACCGCTTCGAGGCAGCCCTCGGCCGCCCCGTCGTCGCCAGCAGCCTCAAGTAGCCGGCCCCATCTCGTCAGTTGCGGTGAAATACGGACTGTTTGGCCGCCTGACGG
>CABUUE010000331.1 GCA_902494685.1 uncultured Collinsella sp. | reverse complement strand
GGTGGCGGCCCGGCCGGTCTGGCGACGACGTTCTTCCTGACGCGTGCCGGCGTGCCCGTCACTATCTTTGAGGCCCGCGATTCGCTCGGCGGCGTGGTCCGCCACGTGATCCCCGAGTTCCGTATTGCGAGCGACGATATCTCCCACGATGCCGAGCTCTGCCTGGCCTTTGGCGCCAAGGTGCAGCTCAACGCTCGCGTGGATTCCATTGAAGAGCTCAAGGCCCAGGGCTTTACCGACGTGGTCGTGGCCACCGGTGCCTGGATGCCCGGCTCTGCGGGCTTGGGCGAGGGTGCCGAGCTCGACGTGCTGGAGTTCCTCGAGACCGCCAAGAAGGGCGAGAAGCTCGAGCTGGGCGAGGACGTCGTGGTCATCGGCGCCGGCAACACCGCCATGGATGCTGCCCGCGTGGCCAAGCGCCTGGCTGGTGTGAAGAACGTGCGCCTGGTGTATCGCCGCACCAAGAAGCAGATGCCCGCCGACGAGGAAGAGCTTGATCTTGCTCTTGCCGACGGCGTTGAGTTCTGCGAGCTGCTGGCGCCCAAGGCACTCAACGGCGCCGTGCTGACCTGCGATGTTATGGAGCTTGGCGAGCCGGATGCAAGCGGCCGTCGCAGCCCCGTCGCCACGGGCGAGACCGTCGAGCTTCCCGCCACCACGGTGATCTGCGCCGTGGGCGAGGGCATCGACGCCAGCCTGTACGATGCCGCGGGCGTCGAGCACGACCGTCGCGGCCGCCTTGCCGCCACCTCCACCGGCGTCGAGGGCGTCTGGGCTGCGGGCGACTGCCGTCGCGGTCCTGCCACCGTGGTCGAGGCCATCGCCGATGCCGCCGAGGTTGCCCGTGCCATCGCCGGCGTGGACTTTAACAAGTACGCCGACCAGAATGCTCAGGCCGGCCGCGAGGACACCTGCTACGAGCGCAAGGGGTCGCTGTGCCGCGACAAACGCAACTGCACCAAGACCCGCTGCCTGGGCTGCGGCTCGGTGTGCGAGGTCTGCTGCGACGTTTGCCCCAACCGCGCCAACGTGGCAATTAAGGTGCCGGGCCTGGCCAAGCATCAGGTCGTCCATGTCGACGGCATGTGCAACGAGTGCGGCAACTGCGCCGTGTTCTGCCCTTACCAGGAGGGTCGTCCCTACAAGGACAAGCTCACCCTGTTCTGGAGCGAGGAGGACATGGAGAACTCCGAGAACGAGGGCTTCCTGGCCGTGGACGAGGACCACTTTAAGGTTCGCGTCGCCGGCACGGTCCGCACCGTCTCGGTCGATGCCGTCAACACCGGTCTTCCCGAGGCCGTCCGCCTGACCATCAGGGCTGTGCGCGACAACTATTCGTACCTTCTTAAGAAATAGGCGAGTCTCTTATGGCCAAATCCATTCAACATAACGTGGCCTACGTTGCCTGCGGAAGCGGTTGCGCCTCCGCAGGCGGCGATGCCCGCTGCAGCGAAGGCTGCATTGGCTGTGGCGCCTGCGTCACGGCTTGCCCCCACGGTGCCATCTCACTGGTCGACGGCGTTGCCCGCGTGGACCGCTCCAAGTGCACGGGCTGCGGCCTGTGCGGCATGGCGTGCCCGCAGCGCGTGATTGCCTTCGTTCCCGGCTACCAGAACATCCTGGTGCGCTGTAACAACACCGACAAGGGCGCCATTGCGCGCAAGATCTGCGACACGAGCTGCATCGGTTGCGGCATGTGCGCCAAAAAGTGCCCTGCCGGCGCTATTCGCATCGAGGACAACTGCGCCCATATCGACGGCGCGGACTGCCTGTCGTGCGGCATGTGCGCGGTTGT
>CABUUE010000330.1 GCA_902494685.1 uncultured Collinsella sp. | reverse complement strand
GCCCGCCAGAGCGAGCAAGGTGCCTTCAGGCAAAATGGCGCCACAGGTTGAGCATAAGTCAGCGAGCGGGCCGCATTTGAGACAAGGTGACGTGAAACGAAAGGGCGCTGACCTTCTGGTCGCGCCCTTGAAGTTGAACGTCAGATTGTCCAAATGCGGCCCGCGCAGCGTCGAGCCGTTACGCGGTTTGGTAAAACCGCGTAACCCCTAAGGCCGCTGGCCCATGCCACCCTCGAGGGTGACAGTCTCGCCGTTCATGTACTTAAAGTCGGGACCGCAGAGCTGAACGACAACGCGGCCGATTTCCTTCTCGACGTCGCCGTAGTGGCCTGCCGGCGGCATGTGGACATTGGCCTTAAACGCCTCGGGATAGGCATCCTGGAAGTTCTCGAGCGCAGCAGTCCAAGCAAGCGGGCACACGATGTTGACGTTGATGCCGTCCTTGCCCCACTCGTTGGCGACAACGCGAGTCAGACCACGGATGCCCTCCTTGGCGGCGGCATAGCTGCACTGACCATAGTTGCCAAACAGGCCGGCGCCCGAGGCAAAGTTGACCACGGAGCCCTTGGTCTCCTTCAGGTGCGGATAGGCCTTCTGCATGTACAGATAGGTGGCATACAGACCGGAATAAATGGCTAGGTTAAACTGATCCATGGTATGGTCGGCGATGGTCACACCCGAGGCGCTGGCCTGAGCATTGTTGACGACGGCGTCGATGCGGCCGAACTCCTCAATGGCCTTGTCGATAACGTTCTGGACGACAGCCTCGTTGTCCTGACCAGCCGAAACATCGGCCTGAACAGGCAGAACCTTGACACCGTACTCGGCCTCGAGGGACTCCTTGGCGGCCTCGAGCTTGGCGACGTTGCGGCCGGTGATAACGAGGTTCGCGCCCTCCTTTGCAAAAGCGATATCGATGCCGTAACCGATGGAGCCAGCGGAGCCGTCCTTAAGCGTGGCCTTGCCGCCGCCGGTGACGATCACGGTCTTACCAGTGAAAAGTCCCATATAAAGTCCTTTCAAATCGCGACGGGCGCACCCGCCGACTGCGCGCATCCAAATAAACGCGCCAAAAGCTGAAATGCAACTTTAACGGGTTCAAGTGAAAAATAAAGCCCATGGCAGGCGAACGGCGCAACGTCTTTCGGCGAAGGGAATGTCAAGTAAAAATTGGATAGAGTGGCCGAGTTTTTGCTATCGACGCGAGCCATCGAATACGTTTTGAAACTTTGCTGCGGCGCGCGGGAAGTCGGCGCGAGACTTTATCATAGGGTGACAAACAACGATGAGGAGCACATACCTATGACAGACGAGCTGGACCCCCAGACTCAACAGCATATTGATGATTCCGCAGACGTCACCGCAGATGCTGATGCTGTGACCTGCGATGATATTGACCTCGACGACCCCATCTTGGACGAAAGCGCTACGGCGGAAACCCCTGGCGCCGAAGATGCAGGCGAGCAAAACGACGATGCGCCCGCTCAGGACGACGACCCCGTACAGGATGCCGCTCCGCAAGCTGCGGGCCCTATCGAGGTGTCTTCGGAAGAAGAGCTCGACGCCGTCATGGACTCCATGATGGATGCCGTCAAAGCGATGAAAGACGCCGTGGCCGACGCTGACGTTGACGCCGAGGAAGAGGAGGCTGCCGAGGCGGCCTCGACCTTTGTACCCGGCGAGACTCCGGTTGCCGACCAGGGCAGCACCATGCCCTCGTTTCTGCAGCTCGAGCACCCCACGATTGGCGCCGATGCAGTCGACCCGCACGCAGCAGGCTTTTCTGTGGTCGAGGGCGGCACCG
>CABUUE010000329.1 GCA_902494685.1 uncultured Collinsella sp. | reverse complement strand
GGTCGCGGTCGCCGAACTTGTTCATGAGGTACTCGAGCTGCATGAGCTCGTCCCAGGTGCCGCCGACGCCCATCAGGAACACGGCGTCGTAGCCCTCGTCGGCGACCTTGTCGGCGAGCTCGATCATTTTCTTGCCGGTCTCATAGACGTTCTTGCCGTCCTCGAGATAGCCCTCCTGGCTAAAGTGCATGATCTCGATCTTCTCGGTTTCCTTCATGGCTTTTCCTTTCTGTCCTGCACGCGAATCTATACATCGCGTTTATTTTCGATACCAATTATAGACATACACCCAACGTGTTTTTAATATCACTTTTCAATCTGTTCCAATCCTCGGTGAACGGTCGAAATTCTCTGGTGAGTGGTATTAAATTAGAATTTGATGTATAGCTAACGCCCCCGGCGTCTCCCTTGTGTGACAAAGAACAGCGTTCCTACCAGCGCAATAATGGTCGATGCTCCAAACAGTACCGTCTGGACGCCCAAAGCCTCCGCCAAAAACGGAGCCGCCAGCAGCGGCACCACGCCGGCGCTCATCAGGCCAAAACGCACAAAGCCGGTAATGCGCCCCAGGTATTTGATGTCGGCGCGCTCCTGAATCAAGATCATCTGCAGCGGCTCCAGGAACCCCCAGGCCAGACCGTTAATCGCCTGACCGATAATCGCGACCCCCAGCATATCGGTGCCCACGTACACCATGGACCCAATGCCCACGGCCATGAGCGCGCCGAGCAGCAATCGCAGGTTGACATGGCGAGCGGAAAGCTTGGTCAGGATGAACGCGCCCACCGAGGAAGTGAGGCCCACGACCGAGGACAGCCAGCCCAGCCAGACGATATCCACGTTGAGCACATCGCGGTAGAACAACGACTCCAGCGAATCGAACGCGCCAAACGCAAAGAAACCCAAAAAGCCCGAGATAAAGATGAGGCGCAGATCGTGGTCGCGAAACGTGAGTCGCGCACCCTCGGCCATACCGCCCAGAATACCGCCCTTCGGCTTCTCCCCTTTTGCGGGAGCAACACACTCGTGACAGCCCAAGGAGAGCACGGCCGCCACACCCATCATGCCCGCCATGAGCAGATAGACCGATTGCGTGGCAAAACAGCTCACGATGGCACCACCGAGCAGCGGGCCAGCGGTATAAGCGATATTGCTGTAGAACACCATGAGGCCGTTCACGCGGGTACGGCCCTCGGTGGTCGACTCCAGGTATCCCGGAAACGCATGCGTGCAGGTGTTGATAAAGCCGCCCGCAAGTCCCAAGACGCACGCGGCAAACACAAGCCCGGGGACAGACAACGGCGCTAACCCCACGCCAAGCGATAGCACTGCCGTAATCACGCACGTCACAAACGACGTCCGGCGCGGTCCAAAGCGATCGATGACCGAGCCCGACACCATATTGCCCACCGACGTCATAAGATTGCGCACGAGCGTAATGGCGGCAACCAAAAAGGCCGTGCCGGCCAGATCATACGTGGCCGCACCGATAAGCCCCAAAAAGTAGACCGCGTTGTTGGCGCACCACTGCAGGGACTCAATAAGAATCAGCCTGACCTCTGCCGGCGTCAGGCGCATTGCTTCGCGACCCTTCGCGAACATACGAACTCCTTCTATACAAAAAGGGGATGGAGAGCATAGGCCTGCTCCATCCCCTTTCCAGGTTGCAACGAAAATCTATGCAGCCGGGCCCTTACGCCAGCACGCCGAAGAACGCGCCGATGATGCCCACGACCATGGTGGCCACGATCAGCACCATGGGGTTGATCTTCTTGGACAGCAGCCAGTAGTACAGCCAGAAGGCGATCATGCC
>CABUUE010000328.1 GCA_902494685.1 uncultured Collinsella sp. | reverse complement strand
TGGGAGCGGCGGAGGGCGCATCGGGCTGGGCCGCGGTGACCTTAGCGGACTTGGCCGTGGCTGGCGCACTCTCCCCTGCCGCCTCGGCGGCGGCGCGGGCTGCGAGGTCCTCGCGCTTGTAGAGGTAGTAGTCGTAGTCGCCGTCGTAGACCGTGACCTTGCCTTCGCGGATGTCAATGATGCGGTTAGCCACAGCGCGTACCAGGTGCTCGTCGTGGCTGATCAGCACGATGGTGCCGGGGAAGTTTTGCAGGGCGTTCTCGAGCATGTCCACCGAGTCGATGTCCAGGTGGTTGGTTGGCTCGTCCAGGCACAGGAGCGCCTCGGGGGCCACGAGCATCTTGGCCAGTGCCAGACGCGCCTTTTCGCCGCCGGAGAGGACGCGGACCTGCTTTTCGATGGAATCGTTGTCGCTAAACAGGAAGGCGCCCAGCAGGCTGCGCTGTTGCGGCACGGTCCACTTGGGCGTAACGGTGTCGATCTCTTGCAGGACGGTATTGGACTCGGTCATGCCCTCGAGTGCGTGCTGGGCGTAGTAGGCCACGCCCACGTTGGTGCCCAGATCGCGGGTGCCGGTGGTGGGTGGCTCCAAGCCGGCGAGGATCTTCATGAGCGTGGACTTGCCGGCGCCGTTGGGGCCGACGAGCGCCACGTGCTCGCCGCGGTAGAGCTTGAGGTCGATGTCGCTGTAGATGTGCTTGTTACCGTAGGACTTGGAGACGCCCTCGAGGCCCACTACCATATCGCCGGAGCGCGGCGGATCTGGGAACTTAAAGTCGATGTGCTTGTGGCCCTCGGGAAGGATGACGAGCTCCTTTTTGATCTGCTCGATCTTGCGGATGCGTTCCTGCGCCTGGGCGGCCTTGGTGGGCTTGTAGCGGAACTTGTCGACGAAGACCTGCATGTGGGCGATGTCGCGCTCCTGGGCGGCACGCTTGGCACGCATCTGCTCCAGGTTGTCTTCGCGCTGCTTGAGGTAGCTGCTGTAGTTGCCGGTGTAGGTGGTCACGCGACGGTTTTCGAGGGCGGCGACGTGGTCGACGCAGGCGTCCATGAAGGCGCGGTCGTGGCTGACGATGAGCACGGCACCGTCGTAGTTGGCGATAAAGCCGCGCAGCCACTGGACGCTCTCGAGGTCCAGGTGGTTGGTGGGCTCGTCCAGAAGCAGCAGGTCGGGGTGGCGCAGGAAGAGCTTGGCGAGCGCGATGCGCATCTGCCAGCCGCCCGAGAACTCGGAGCACGGGCGCTCAAAGTCGGTGACCTTAAAGCCCAGACCGGACAGGATCTTGCGCGCGTTGCTCTCGAGCTCGTAGCCGCCCAGGTGCTCAAAGCGGTCCTGGACCTGTCCGTACTCGTTGAGGAGCGCGTCGACATCCTTCCCCTGTTCGGAGAGCTCGGTGATCTGGGCCTGCAGCTCGTTGGCGCGCTCGCCCATGCGGCGAATTTCCTTGGCGGCCGCCATGACCTCGGCAAGGATGGTGGTGTCCTTTTGCTCCAGGTTGGTTTCCTGCTCTAGGTAGCCTACCTGGCAGTCCTTGGCGTACTGGACCTGGCCGGCGTCGGGGCTGTCGATGCCCATGATGATCTTGAGCATGGTGGTTTTGCCGGCGCCGTTGGGGCCCACGAGCGCGAAGCGCTCGCCGGGGTTGATCTGGAAGGATGCGCCGCTAAAGAGGACGCGCGCGCCGAAGCTTTTTTCGATCTTGTCGACCAGGAGGATCATGGTGCCGCCTTTGACCTTGTGTGCCAATATGAAAAAAGGCCCCAACTTGCGTTGGAGCCTCATTCAATGCTCGGGTGGAGACGAGGGGGATCGA
>CABUUE010000327.1 GCA_902494685.1 uncultured Collinsella sp. | reverse complement strand
GCGGGTAAGGACGGCCCGGCAACTAAAGCAACCAAAGAAGCCTCGCACCGCCCGCCGCGTTGCGAGGCTTCTTTCTATAGCGCTTTCTTAAATGGTTTAGAGCTCTATACTTTAGTCACGGAGCAACTCGTCCCAGAGAGAGGAATACTATGGCAGAGCAGCAGCTTATCGGAGCGCTCGAGGCCGGTGGCACCAAGATGGTCTGCGCCACGGGCTATGCGGACGGTACGGTCCAAGAGCGCGAGCAGATCGCGACCACGACCCCGCAGGAGACCGTTGAGGCCGTCAACGCGTGGTTTGCCGACAAGGGCATCGCCGCGCTGGGCATCGGCGCCTTTGGCCCCACCGCAGTCAACCCTGCCTCGCCCCAATACGGCAAGATCCTGGAGACGCCCAAAACGGCATGGCGCTACTTTGACCTGCTGGGCACTATCCAAAACGAGCTCAATATCCCCTGCGGCTACGACACCGACGTCAACGTCGCATGCCTGGGCGAGGTCACCTTTGGTTGCGCCCAGGGCCTCACTGACGTTGTGTATCTGACCATCGGCACCGGCGTAGGCGCCGGCGTGCTCTCGGGCGGTAAGCTCGTGCACGGCATGATGCATCCCGAGGCCGGCCACATCCTGGTCACGCGCGACCCGCGCGACACCATTGGCGAGCACAGCGCCTGCCCCTTCCACGACAACTGTCTCGAGGGCCTCATCGCCGGCCCCGGCGTTAAAAAGCGCTGGGATGGCAAGAGCGCCGGAGACATGGCCGATGACCCGGAGGCCATGGACCTGCTCGCCGGCTATCTGGCACAGGCGCTCATGACCTACACGCTGTGCTACGCGCCGCAAAAGATCATCATCGGCGGCGGCGTGGCCGACCACACCCCCATCGTGCCGCTCGCACGCAAAAAGTGCGCCGAGATGCTCAACGGCTATATCGTCACGCCCGAGGTCAACGACATCGATAACTACATCGTCAACAATAGCCTCGAGGGCAAGCAGGGCATCATGGGTTGCCTGGCCCTGGGCGCACAGGCGCTTCAGTAGCAGACGCACCCACAGGGCGTGGCGCGCCCGGCAAATCCGACCTACGGAACGACGCCACCACACCTCATATAAGCCCTCAAATAAAAAAGGCCGCCTAGGACCAAACAATACGTCCTAGGCGGCCTTTTTGGCGCATATCAGCGACCGTAAGAGATATCGGAGCACAACGCCCGTTGCCGCTCCACAGCAGTCGATCATCACATCGGTAATCATGCCGGCGCGCCCCGGCACAAAGAGCTGAATCGTCTCGTCGATCGAGGGAATCAGCAGCAGGAACACCGCCGTGAGCAGCAGCACGTCAAAGGTGCGCCGGCCCTCAAAATCAAAGGCGTGCGTTGCCAGGATGCCGAGCACCATATACTCGGTAAAATGCGCGCACTTGCGAACAACAAAGTTGGTCACCCATTCATATGGAAGTCCCACGCCGTGCAGGAAACCGCGGATAGCTTCCATGACCGTTAGGCTCAGCGAGCCCGATCCCGAGCCGGGAACCAGCGAATTGCCCCAGATCAAGAGCGCCATCAGGCAGGTCACGACCGCCCATTTTCGATTGATCTTAACCATGCAGAAGTTATGCCTCCGCGCGGAGCGGCGCGAAGCTGGCGGTACCGCCCTCGATAACGCTCAGATAGGCACGGCCCGTACGCTTGGCGGTAGAGGACTGCAGGCGCTCGATCTCTTCCTCGAGGATCTGATTGACGCGCTCGTGACGACGATTTTCCATAATGCCAGCGGCAATAGCCTCGGCCCGCTCGATGCTCTCACGCGAGATACGGGCGGTATC
>CABUUE010000326.1 GCA_902494685.1 uncultured Collinsella sp. | reverse complement strand
GTTGTTCTGGCAGATGTAGACGTAGTCGAGCCCGTCGCCCGCGGCCTCGTCGGCAATGCGCGCGTTGATGTCGGCCATGTTGGGAATGCGGTCGAAGTTGGTGTCCTCGGAGCTCGCGAGCTGCACGGCCTCGCCGTACTTGGCGGCTTCTTTGTATGCCTTGTTGGCAAAGTTGCCGGTCACGATGTAGCCGGCGCGGCCGCGGCGCATGAGGTTCATGGGGATGCCCGCAAACTGCAGCGTGGCACCGCCCTGCAAAAACAGGACGCGGTAGTTGTCCGGGATGCTCAGTAGACGGCGCAGGGTTGCTTCGGCGTCGTCGATAATCTGCTGGTACATGCTAGATCGATGGCTCATCTCGAGCACGGACATGCCGCAACCGCGGTAGTCCATCATCTCGTCGGCGATCTCGGCGAGCACGCTGGTAGGCAGTGCGGCCGGGCCAGCTGAGAAGTTGTGCACACGTGCCATCTTCTAGTCTCCCTCGTAGTCGTTTGAACGTTCGGGATACTTTAGCACAGTGGAGCGCCAGGCGCGACCGCATCACGGTAAAACTCGAGTGCGCTGCTATGATTTACAGGATGGTTACATGGGGGGGTGACCTTACCTGATGGCTCGCATCCGATCTGCCTCGGCCTTCGCTTCTTTCCAGGGGCGCACACGACCGTTGGTGAGGTCGTCATAACCATGAGCGATGGTACGTTGAATGTGATCTTCGCGTTCCCGAATGGTAGTTAGCGCGCGCGTCTGATCAGAAATAGGCTTTACGACAGGCATATGAAACTCCTTACATAGAATCATATGTAGAACTCTATGTTGAGTGTAGCGGAGGGTGGCATTGTGCGTATGCGTGCCTGCATTCGTAAGCGCGGTTGTCTGGCAAGTGTGATTTGGGGCGACCTCGTTAAAGTTTCTATGCTGCGAAAATGACCGTTAACCGGATTAAATTTTGTTGCTCAACATTTGACACTCTGGGCGTGGTAACTTTTTTACCAACAGGTATGATTATTGTCATGTGCGCCGCGCCTGCCTGCCGGGTTGCGGCGCACTTGTGACAGCCTTTGACACCCTTGGAGCGTGTACTGTGGATGTAACCACAAAAAGCGTTCGGGGGGGGGTGCTCACCCGCGAGCAATTCCTCCCGCATGAGATGCGCATCGTCGCTGCCCTTCGTATGCAGGGCGCAAGCGACGAGCAGGTCATTGTACGCGTAAAGAGCGAGAACCTCTTTCAATATCCCACGGAGCGCATGGTCGCCAACCGCGCAACCGTGTGCCTTCGCCGCCTTGACGCCATGGTGCCCACGGACGCCGTATGCGCCGCGCGCGGCATCGACCCCAAAACCGCCGTCGAGGCTGCGTCATCCCTAACCAGGCTCATGGCATCCGGCACTCCCACGCAGGCGGACCAGGCCATCTTCTACAGCATGATCTGCCGCTACGATATCGTGCGCGAGCTCGTGCTCGTCGAGGTAGGGGAGCGCCTACAAAACTTCGATTATGCCTTTACGGCGGTTGACCTCAACGCCTTTATGACACGCTTTACCACGGAGTATCCGGATGCGGCCCGCTGGACTGAGGCCACGGTCAAGCGCATTAAGGGCTCGCTCCGCCAGACGCTCCGCCATGCCGGCCTTATCGGCGAGGGCCAGGGCCCGGAGTCCGAGCGCCTGTCACCACTCTTCCTCGATTCCGATGTCGAGCGAGCCTTGGTTCAGCTGGGCGAGCAGTCGCTTATCGCGGCCCTTACCGGCAGGGCGGTGATGTAGCGTGGCTCCCGTCAAAAGCGCCGTCGACCCTGTTATCACCCCGGCGACTGATCTCAC
>CABUUE010000325.1 GCA_902494685.1 uncultured Collinsella sp. | reverse complement strand
TGCCGAGCGCATGGAGCTTGTGATGCGCGAGGCGGGCGTGGAGCTGCACGAGCGGGCAGACTGGAACCCAATTCGCCGCGCGCCGGACGACTTTGACCGCGCAACGCTGGCGCGCAAGGAGGAGCTGATCGAGTCCGAGCCCGCGTGGGGACAGATTGTCTGCCGCTGCGAGACGGTGCCCGAGGCCGAGATCGTGGCCGCGATTCGACGCCGCCCGGGTGCGGTTTCGGTCGAGGGCGTCAAGCGCCGCTGTCGTGCCGGCATGGGTCGGTGCCAGAGCGGTTTTTGCCAGAGCCGCGTGGTTGCGATCCTTGCCCGCGAGCTGGGCTGCGACCCCAGCGAGGTGCTGTTGGAGGATGCCGGATCTTGGCTGGTTGAGGGACCGCTGAAGGGGGTGCGCTAGGATGGCGAAATTCAAATCGAGCGCGATTGATTGCAGCGGCGTCGAAGCCGTACAAACGCAAGCCTTCGACGTGGTCGTTATCGGCGGCGGACCTGCCGGCATGGCGGCCGCGCTGGCCGCTCATAAGGCCGGAGCGCTCGTGGCCATCGTGGAGCGCGAGCAGCACCTGGGCGGCATCCTCCGCCAGTGCATCCACCCCGGCTTTGGCCTATCGCACTTTAAACAGGAGCTCACCGGTCCCGAGTACGCGCAGCGCTTTATCGACCAGGTGCGCTCGACCGACATTGCGCTGTTCCTGAACAGCATGGTGATTGGGATTGATTCGGGCGAGTCTACGGAAGACACCGCGGTCCATACCGTCACGCTCATGAGCCCTGCCGGCATGTTGCAGCTCACCGGACGCGCAGTCGTCCTTGCCATGGGTTGCCGCGAGCGCACGCGCGGCGAGATCAAGATTCCCGGCAGTCGTCCCGCCGGCGTGTTTACGGCCGGCCTGGCGCAGCGATACATCAATATCGAGAACCTCAAGCCCGGCTCGCGCGCCGTCATTTTGGGATCGGGCGATATCGGGCTTATCATGGCACGTCGCTGTACGCTCGAGGGGATTTCCGTCGAGGGCGTGTACGAGCTCATGCCATACGCCAACGGTCTGCGCCGCAACGTCAAGAACTGCCTGGACGACTTTGGTATTCCGCTGCACCTGTCTACCACGGTAACACGTGTGATCGGACACGACCGCGTGGGGGCCGTCGAGGTAAGCCAGGTCGACGAGCACCTGGCACCCATTGCCGGGACGGAGCGCATCGTTCCGTGCGACACGCTGCTGCTTTCGGTGGGCCTGATTCCCGAAAACGAGCTTTCGGTTGCCGCAGGCGTAGAGCTTGACCCGCGCACGCGCGGCGCCGTGGTGGACCAGAGCCTGCAGACAGGCGTGCCGGGCATCTTTGCCTGCGGAAACGTGCTGCACGTGCACGACCTGGCCGACAACGTGACGTGTGAGTCCGAGCACGCCGGTGCGGCTGCGGCGGCGTGGGCTCTGGGGACCGGCGCGAGCGCCGTTCCGGACTGCGAGCTCACCGTCTCCCCTGCCGGCATTGCGGGATACGCGCTGCCGGGACGCATTACGGCCGCGGCGCTCACCAAGCTCAACTTCCGCGTGCGCCGGCCAGTCAATGCCGCCTGCGTGAGGATCTTGGCCGACGGCGAGGAACTGTTTGCCGGCAAGGTCCGCCAGTTTAAACCGAGCGTAATGGAAAGCTTCCCGCTGACGGCAAAGGTGATTCAACGCGCACTCGACCTGGGTGCCAGCGAGATTGTCCTGTCCGTCGACCCCGTTGAGGAGGCGTAGAGTCATGAGCACGAACGCGATCGAAACGCACAAGTTCAACTGCACCACCTGCCCATCCGAATGCCTCCTGACCGTAGAGGTG
>CABUUE010000324.1 GCA_902494685.1 uncultured Collinsella sp. | reverse complement strand
CCCTTAGAGCGTGGTCGCCCCGCCTCGATGCCGGAGTCGACGTAGAGACCTTGACAAGGCAGACCATGCGCCCTAAGCCAGCCTCCCATAGGCATCGATTCGTCAACGCGAGTTATACGGACGTGTTTAAGGTCCTCAGCACTCGTACCGCCCAAAACAGATGCCTCAAAGCCATCAGGGCCTGCCCCCAGACGTGCCGCTGGAGCCGTCGTGGAAAAGAAAAGCTTCTCGGGATCGTCCGGCAAAGCAACGCGACTGCCACCTTCAAAATCTATGACGTAGGAATCCAGACTGGCGTCATACTCAACAGGGCAAAAATGGCAGTTAAGCATATTGCAGATCTCGGACGATACCGCCTGGGTAGCCGCGGCAGAATCGTCTAGAAAGGTAAACAACTCATCACGCAAGACATTGAGCGAGCGGCCAAGCTCGGCCGTGCGACGGGAGCGAAGGCTCGATGCCATGCCGACCAGCTGGATAGACAGGTAATCGCAAATGACCTCGAGCACATTAACGTCATAGGCGAGCGGTGCCTGAGGGCGTTTCCAACCAACTTCCAGCACGCCAAGGATCTGCGTACCGTAAAAAACGGGAAGACAGATCTCGCTGCGGTACGGAGGCATATCCTGCATACGCAACAGGTGCTTAGAACGATTGTCCAGGTCCATAAACATACCGGAGGCGGCCTTATCACCCTTAAGGTCCTGTTGAATCGACAAGCGACAGGCACGCGACTCACGAAGAACATACGTCGGAATGCCAGCGCCATACGGCAAAAACTCAGGCAGGTAGCTGTCGTACAGCTCCTTGGAAACACCGCGAAGTTTAAAACCGCCGCTCTCAGAAAAATAGATAGCGGCACCCGAAGCATCGAGCGTTCCTACAAGCTGGTTCAAAACGGTATCAAGTAGGCTGGGCAGCTCATCGGAGCCCACGGTACTCATAATGACCGAGAGCGTGCCAGAGAGGCGCTTGTTCGCCACTCTAAGCTCCGATAACGCACGCTTGAGCTGACGGTCGTGCGAATACTGTTCTTCGATGCTATGGAGCGCCACCAGGACACGTGGCGCGCGGCGCCCAAAGATGCGTGGAGGCGTTACGGAGCCCGCACGAACCAAGACGGGGATAAAAGAGCCGTCACTCAGCTTGAGCATCAGTTCGTTCTCGGAGCCATCAGTTTCAAATGGCAGACGATGTTCCGTCGCACGTTCAAAAGCGGACGAGTACAGGACGTCTTTAACATCTCCACCGATGACGTCGGCGCGTTCCTCGCACATCAAACCAAGTAAGCGATTATTCACATGCAGAATTGTTCCGTCGAGCTCGCAGATGATGACAGCATCGCTCGTGATCTCGACTAGTTGGGCAACGTCTGCCCACTCGTTGCGTTCAAGCGTTTCCATCGTGGACCCCACCGTCTATCGGTAACAAAAAAGCCTCCGAAGAGGCTTCTCAAATGCGATGGTGTCGGAGGCGGGACTTGAACCCGCATGACCAAAAAGCGGTCACTAGCACCTCAAGCTAGCGCGTCTGCCAATTCCGCCACTCCGACATGCTATGTTGTTGATTCACGGTTCGTTTTGTTGGACCCGCGCGTTCAACGAGGAAGATAATAACCTATGATTCGAGAACTGTGCAAGCACTTTTTTCAAAAAAGTTTACGAATTTGTAAATGCGCAGGTAGATCCGTATGTCCGGGTCGGAATGGGGGCAACTTCCCAACGCGTCCTCGGGCATGCGGTACATTTTGATTCGCGCTTCGCGCTACAAAATTTACCGCCCCCTGCGGAATGCGTTGGGAAGTTGCCCCCATTCCGACCCTGCGTTAACGCACT
>CABUUE010000323.1 GCA_902494685.1 uncultured Collinsella sp. | reverse complement strand
TCAATAACAACGTCGACCCGCTGTTCGCCGTGCTGGCCGGTATGTGCGCCGGCGCCATCGCGGGCGCCGTCACGGGCATTTTGACCACCGTCTTTGAGATTCCTGCGATCCTCGCCGGAATCCTCACCCAGATCAGCCTGTGGTCCATCAACCTGCGCATCATGGGCAAGTCCAATACGCCCATTCTTGCCAAAGGCACCGTGTTCTCGGCCGTCAGCAATATGACCGGTCTGCCGCAGTCCACCGTTGCCATCATCTTGGGCATCCTGCTCGCCGTGGCTATCGTTGCCATCCTGTATTGGTTCTTTGGCACCGAGATCGGCTCGGCGCTGCGAGCCACCGGCAACAACGAGTACATGATCCGCGCTCTGGGCGTCAACACCAACTCCACCAAGATGATCGCCCTCGTGCTCTCCAACGCCCTCATCGGCCTTTCGGGCGCGCTCATCTGCCAGAGCCAAAAGTATGCCGACATTGGTATGGGCACCGGTGCCATCGTTATCGGTCTTGCCGCCATTGTTATCGGCGAGGTGCTCGGCCGTCTGCTTCCCGGCGGCCTCACGCAGTTTAGCGTCCGTCTTGCCTCCGCCGTCTTTGGCTCCGTGGTGTACTTCCTTATCCGCGCCATCGTGCTGCAGTTGGGCATGGACGCCAACGACATGAAGCTGCTCTCCGCCGTGATCGTCGCCGTGGCCCTGTGCGTGCCCGTGGTTTGGGAGCGCTATAAGCTCCGCAGCTCCTACACGAAGGGGGATGAGGCAGATGCTTAAGCTCTCGCACGTCAAGAAGACCTTTAACAAGGGCACCGTCACCGAGAAGCGCGCGCTCACCGGCGTCGACCTCACCCTGAATGACGGCGACTTTGTAACCGTGATCGGCGGCAATGGCGCCGGCAAGTCCACGCTGCTCAACATGATCGCCGGCGTGTACCCGCTCGATTCGGGCGTTATTGAGCTCGACGGCACCGATATCTCGCGTCTGAGCGAGTCGCAGCGCGCCAAGTACCTGGGCCGCGTGTTCCAGGACCCCATGCGCGGCACCGCAGCCGACATGCAGATTGCCGAGAACCTGGCCCTCGCCAAGCGCCGTGGCCAGCGTCGCGGCCTTTCGTGGGGCGTCACCAAGGCCGAGAAGGACGAGTACGTTAAGCTGCTCAAGCGCCTGGACCTTGGTCTGGACACGCGCCTCAACGCTAAGGTCGGCCTGCTCTCGGGCGGCCAGCGCCAGGCACTCACCCTGCTCATGGCCACGCTCACCAGGCCGCGCCTGCTGCTGCTCGACGAGCACACTGCGGCCCTCGACCCCAAGACGGCCTCTAAGGTGCTCAACCTGACCGAGGAGATCGTCGACGAGAACCACCTGACCACGCTCATGGTCACGCACAACATGAACGACGCCATCCGTCTGGGCAACCGTCTGATCATGATGCACGAGGGCCATGTGATCTACGACGTGGCGGGCGATGAGAAGAAGTCGCTCACCGTGGCCGACCTGCTGCAGAAATTCGAGGAGGTCTCGGGCGGCGAGCTCGCCAACGACCGCATGCTGCTAAGCTAAACCTACCAAAAAGGGACAGGTTTATTTTGGCAGGTTTTATCTGCGCAAACGTCAAAACCGCCGCTAAGGGACAAGCGCCCTTGCGGCGGTTTTCGCATATTATGTCGATAATCCGATATTCAACCAGACATTCTGGCTAAGGACTAAGGAAACTGCCATGAAAAGACCTCTTCCCCGTCTTGCTTGACCGCCGCACTCCTTACCGGCGTGCTCGCCGGCGCCCCAGCTTACGCCACCGCGACCGCCCCATCTCGGTTGATTTCCGATCTCAGCCGAAC
>CABUUE010000322.1 GCA_902494685.1 uncultured Collinsella sp. | reverse complement strand
GGGAACAGTGCCCTTGAGCGGGGACGGGGTGATGCGGGCTAGCATGCGGATGCGTCTCCCTTCTGGCCGAGGCCCTCGGCAATGAGTTCGTGGAAAGCGGAAAGCGGCGTTCGGTCGATGCTGCAGCGGCCAATGCCGTGCGGAATCACCAGGTCGATGGTGTCGCCCGCGCGCTTCTTGTCGTGGAGCGCCTCGGCAAAGACGGCATCGACATCGAGGTCGCAGCGGGTCTTGAGGCCATGGCGGGCGCAGAGCTCCTCAATACGACCGGGCAGTGCAGCATCGCAAACGCCGTGCAGGGCCGCGGCGCGCGTGATGATGCCCATGCCGATCGACACGCAGTTGCCGTGTCCGAGCTCAAAGTGCTCGCAGGCCTCGACGGCGTGTCCGGCGCTGTGTCCAAAGTTGAGGAGCTTGCGCTGGTTGGTCTCGCGCTCGTCGGCGACGACCACGGCGCGCTTGATGTCGATGTTGCGGGCGATGATGAGTGCTACGCGGGCCACATCGCGGTTGAGCAGCTCCAGCGTGAGCGGGGTCTTCTCCAGCTCGGCAAAAAGCTCGGGGTCGGCGATTACAGCGTGCTTCACAACCTCGCCACAGCCGTCGGCGAACTGCTCGGGCGTGAGGGTGGCCAGGCACCCCACGTCGGCGATAACCACGCTCGGCTGCCAAAAGGCGCCGGCCAAGTTCTTGCCGGCAGCCAGGTCGATGGCGGTCTTGCCGCCCACCGACGAATCAACCATGGCGAGCAGGCTCGTCGGGATCTGCACAAACTTGCAGCCGCGCATGTAGGTGGCGGCCACAAAGCCGGCCACGTCGCCCACGACGCCGCCGCCGAGTGCCACGATCACGTCGGAGCGCGAAAGCTCGTGCTCGGCCACAAACTCCAAAATGGCAACATAGGTTTCGGCGCGCTTATGGGCCTCGCCGGCCTCGAAAGTGCAGATACTCACCTCGTAGCCCGATGCCTCCAGGCTCTGCTTAACAGGCATCTGGTAGAGCGGACCCACGTTGGTGTCCGTCACGATGACGGCCTTGGTGCCGCCGGCAGTGGCGCGCACGAGCGGTCCCGCCTGCTCCAGCAAAAACGTGCCAACATGCACCTGGTAGGGGCGTGCAGTGTCGATATCGATGGTAATCGCCATAAGCTTCGGTCCTTTCGACCTGGCGTGATAGGTGGTCTAGTGGGAGGCCTCGTCGTCGAGCGCGCGCTTAATGCGGTCGCCCTCGGCAAGGAGATTCTCCAGATAGCGCTGGTCGCGGTCCTTGAGCGCACGGCTGTAGGCGCCAAGCGACTCGATCAGATGGTCGATCTCGAAGGCGAGCGCGTCGGCGTCGTCGATCATGAGCTCGGACCACATTTGCGGGTTGAGGTGCGCCACGCGGGTGAGGTCGCGGTAGCTACCGGCCGAAAAGCCGTGGTGGACCTGGGCAGTGGGGCTTTTGACGTAGGCGTTGGATACCACGTGCGCAAGCTGGCTCGTGAAGGCGATGACGCGGTCGTGCTCGGCGGCGCTGGTCACGCTGAACTTGCCAAAGCCCAAGGGGCGCACCATCTCGCGCACCTGGCCCAAAAGCTCCAGCTTAAGCGCGTCGTCCACTGCGGGCGGTACAAGCACGAGCGGTGCGCCCTGGAACAGGTCGGCGCGAGAGTGTGCGTAGCCCGAGAACTGGGTGCCCGCCATGGGGTGCGCACCCACAAAGTAAAAGCCGTGCTCGCGGGCAAGCTCAAAGGCGCGCTCGCACACGATACCTTTGACGCCCACGGTGTCGATTACCACGGGGCCCATGATGGCCTCGGTGTCGGTGGCGTCGGCGAGCGCCTGGGCGTGCGCCTCGAGCCACTCGATGC
>CABUUE010000321.1 GCA_902494685.1 uncultured Collinsella sp. | reverse complement strand
TTGTACCATCCTGTCTATAAATAAAACCAGGACTTCAATAAGTATACGATTATAATTATCTTTATTGATAAGAGTTTGTCATCCTTCATTCGGCGAACGGCAAGACAAAGCCGCCGAGGCCTATATCCCCGACGGCATTACCCGGCGCTATCGACAAACCAAATGGATCCTACTCGCATCGAAGTGCATGCGCAGGTTCTCGCCTGCCTGCGGCAGCTCGTCGACAGGCACGCCCACTTTGTTGACCTTCCACTGCAGACGCGTGGGCGCATCGACGCGCGGCACGTCCAGCAACACCAGCCGCTCAAAGCGCGAATCGCTCACACGGGCCACATGCAAGTCGTAACTGTTGCGACCCCGCTCCGCGCGATTGTCAACATGGAAGTAGCTTGCGCGAATGCCCAGGTACGCCACATTATCGGGAACCTCGCGACCCACGTTAAAGCTCATGCCCCAGTCGAGGGCCTCAACTTCTTCGTCGCCGATCTTGCGCGCCCGGCTTGTGTTCTTGCAGCCCGTCAGGCGCAGCGCCGCCAGCGTCTGCGGACGGCGGACCACGTCCTCGACGGAGCCGATCTCCTCAACATGCCCGTCGTGCATCACGCAGATGCGCTGGCACAGGCGGCACGCTTCGTCGATGTCGTGGCTCACGTAGAGCACGGTGCGGTTGCATACATCGAACAGGTCGAGCATATTCTGCTCGAGGGCGCTCTTAAGATAGGAATCGAGTGCGCTCATGGGCTCGTCGAACATAAAGATGCCCGGATGCGCCGCCACCATGCGCGCAAGCGCCACACGTTGCTGCTGACCGCCCGAGAGTCGCACGGGATAGCGGTCGGCAAAATCGGCCAGTCCAAAGATACCCAGGTAGCGCTCGGCAAGCTGCTTGCGCGCCGCGGCGTCGCCCGCATCCTTTACGCCGGCACATACGTTATCGGCCACTGTCATATTAGGGAACAGCTGATAGTTTTGGAACAGCAGGGCGCATTTTCGCTCCTGAGGCGACAGGTTGATGCCCGCTGCCGAGTCAAAAAAGGTCACGCCGTTGACGACGATCCCGCCCTCGTCGGGCGTCTCCACGCCGGCGATGCAGCGCAGCGTACAGCTCTTGCCGCAACCCGAGGCGCCCAGCAGTGCCACACGCTCCTCGCCGGCCTCAAGCTGCATGTCGAGCATAAACCCCGGATAGCGCTTTTTGATATCCAGAACAAGCGACATGGCTTATCGACCTCCCTTTGCGACCGTGTCATCGTGCATAAGCTCGGCCAGCGCCTCGCGATCGATACGCAGCGCATCGCCGCCGACTGGGTCGAGCGAATCGGTCTGGCCGCCCAGCTGCTTGGCCTGCTTGCGCTCCGCGCGGGACAGGCCGCGCTCACGGTACTTTTGCGAATGCGCCGTATACATATTGATGAACAGAATGACCAGGAAGCTGAACGCTATTACGACCACGACCCAAAAGAGGGCCACCGACGTATTGCCGCCCATCCACTCAAAGTAGATGGCGATGGGGATGGTCTGCGTAATGCCGACGTAGTTACCCGCAAAGAACAGGGTGCAACCAAACTCTCCCATGGCGCGGGCAAAAGCGAGGACCGTACCGGCGGCAATAGAAGGCCACCCAAGGGGCATCATAAGCTTGGTGAAGATGCGACGCTCGGACCAGCCCAGCGTGCGCGCCGCATCGAGCATCTGCGTGTCGAGGCTCTCAAAGGCGCCGAGTGCCGTACGATAGACGAGCGGGAACGACACCACCACGGCAGATATCACCGCCGCCGGCCAGGTAAAGACAAGCGAGACGCCGTGCGCGATGAGCCACTGGCCCACCCCGGTCGAGCGGCCAAACAGCATGAGGAGC
>CABUUE010000320.1 GCA_902494685.1 uncultured Collinsella sp. | reverse complement strand
GATGACGAGCCAGCGGCCCGGCGTCTGCGGGCAACCCTCGTACAGGTCGATGGCAGCGGAGTAGTCGGGCAGGTCGGCATCGTAGACGCGATAGCAGCTCACGCCCTCGCGCTTGGCCCACTTGCGGCGCAGACGGGCATTCTTGCGCAGGCGGTTGGCGAACTGCTCGGACTCCGGGATGAGTACGGGCAGCGGCTTGCCGTCGCCCAAGTCGAGCGTGGCGGCAGGTTCGGGCATGGAGGAAGCGGCGGCTTCGTCGTTGGCTTCGTTGGCATCCGCAACCTCGGCCTCGGCATCCGCGCTGGTCGCAGCCTCAAACGCTGCAGCGGCGTGGTCGAGTGAGGGCCAAACCTCAAGAGCCGCCTCCTCGTTATTGGGAATGACGGCGATCGAGCGCTCGGGCTCGGCGTGGAGCGCGCGGGCCAGCAAGCCGTCGCGGGAGAGAGCGGCGACCGGCGCCGAAGCGAGCTCGGGGGCGCGGCGCAGCTCGCCGATGAGCGTCATGGCATCGTGCATGAGCGAAAGCGGGGTCTCGGTCGTGTCCGCGACCAGGGCGGCACCGGCGACGGCGCCCGCATGGTCCAGCACGGTGGCGGGCTTGGCGGCACAAAAGTCGACAAAACGCTTGTAGCCGGCGCACTTGACCATGCGCTCGGCAGTCTTGCGGGCGGCGGGGTCGATGTCTACGGCCACGATGCGCGCCTGGCGCTCGCGCGCTGCCGCCTCGCGCTCGCGCGCCTCGGCAAGCAGCTGCTCCCACAGGACAGCGTCGTGCAGCTGCCAGCCCTCAAAGCCCCAGCGCTCGCGTGCGGCGCCCGGGGCGCGGTCGGTCAGAATGTTCACGGCCTCCAGCAGCAGACCGCCGCCGGCGCACGAGGCATCGATCAGCGTGGGAAGGGCTTCGTTTTCGTAATCGTCGGCCGTCAGCTCGCGCTCGCATAGTGCGGTCCAGCCGACCTGCGCCAGCACCAGAGCGGCGTAGTCGGGGCGCAGCACGTGTGCGCCCTCGCCGGCACGGGTCGCCGCGGGCGGCAGGCGCTTGAACAGCGGGTCGCCTGAAAGGTCCAGGCTTATGCTCGCGCGGCGCTGGCGCAACGAAAGCAGTAGGTGAACATCGGGGTCGGCGGCATCGACGTCGGCGCGACGGCCCGTGGTCTCGGCCAGACGGTCGCACAGCGCGTCTTTGGCGCGCAGGGCCGAGAAGCGCGTGTTGCGCAGCTGCTCGGTCACGCCGCGGGCGGTGATGGCGATGGTGGCGCCGGGGCGGATGATGGTCTCCCAGGCGATGTCGTAAACGCTATCGTACAGTTCATCGGCATCCTGCGCCTCAAAGCGCCCGAGTACCACGAACACACGGCTCGCCAGGCGCGACCACAGACAGGCGCGGTAGCCTTCTTCGAGCTCGCCCTCAAATGTAGCGCGGCCCTTCAGCCGGCGAACATGCGAAAGCCCGAGGCGTTTAAGCTCATCGGCGAGTGCGGACTCAAAGCCCTCGGGGCAGCTTGCGTAAAATTCCATGGGTGACCTCTCTGGTTGCGTCGCTCCATTATATGATGGATACTTCGTTTACTCTCGCCCCCGAAAGGAACCCATATGATTGATGCGTGCCCCGATTCCGCCGTGCTCTTTTTTGACGTGGACGGCACGCTGACGTCGTTCGATCCCGACAACATGACCGACAAGGACTTTTCGGCGGTTCACCCCTCGCAGGCGGTCGTCGAGGCGTTTCATCGTCTGCGCGACGCGGGACACCATGCATTTATCTGCACGGGTCGTCCCTTGTGGCTGATTGCCGATGGCCTGCGCGCGCTGAACCCGGCGGGTATCGTTGCCATGGCGGGGGCGACGCTCGAGGTTGAGGGCCGCGTGGTGCATG
>CABUUE010000319.1 GCA_902494685.1 uncultured Collinsella sp. | reverse complement strand
GGTGCCGGCCTCCTCGGCAATCTTTGGTCAAAAGCCCACGTGCCTGGTCATTACAGACTCGGACCAAGATGGCGTCGACGACGTCAAAGACCAGTTCGACCAGATTTTGCTGGACATGAAGATCGCCCATCGCGACGTGGATCTTGCCCTGGATGGTGCGGATGCCATTCCCTCGCTGACCTCCTTCGATCGCGTGATTTTGCTCATGCCGTCGCTCGATGGGCTCGGTACGCACCTGAGCGACATTATGAGTTGGGTGAGTGCCGGCGGTTCGCTTATGCTCGCCATGCCGCCGGATAACTCGAGCTATCTGCAAGTGATTGCCTCCAAGCTTGGCATTGAATCGGCCGGATATGACTATGTAAAAGCCGAAAGCATTGTGCCGAGTGAGGACTTTATGCTGGGCGGGGGAGAGCGCTACGAGCTCTCGGACCCCTTTGATTCGTCGCTTTCAGTATCGCTGCGCGAGACGGCGCGTGAGTGGGCTAAGACTGGCGATGCGGGCGCCCCGCTCATTTGGTCGAATGACTGCGGTAGCGGGCGCACCGTGGTGTGCAATATCGGTATCTACGACAAGGTCATGCGCGGCTTTTACGCCGCGGCGATCAGTCTGCTGGGTGATACCACGGCCTATCCGGTCATCAACAGCGCCGTGTTCTATTTGGACGACTTTCCTAGCCCCGTGCCCTCGGGCGACGGTACGTATATCAAGCGTGACTACCGCCTTTCCATTGCGGATTTTTATACCAAGGTCTGGTGGCCCGATCTGCAAAAGCTCGCGCAAAAATATGGCATTCGCTATACCGGCGTGATGATTGAAAACTACGAGGACGCGGTCAACCAGACCGAGCCCGCGCGCCAACCCGATACCACGCAGTTTCGATATTTTGGCGGCATGCTGCTGCAGATGGGCGGTGAGCTGGGCTTTCACGGCTACAACCATCAGCCGCTCGCGCTCTGGGACACCGACTACGGCACGCTGTACGACTACAAGACCTGGAAGAACAAAGAGACGCTCGTCGTTTCGCTCAACGAACTTATCGCGTTTCAGGACGAGGTCCTGCCCAATGCTCATGGCTCGGTTTACGTGCCGCCGTCAAATATCCTTTCGGCCCGCGCGCGCAAGCTTATCGGTACCGATGTTCCGCGCATTAAGACCATTGCCAGTACGTATTTTGAGGATGGCACCGACCTGCCGTACGTGCAGGAGTTTGGCGTGGCGAGCGATGGCATTGTGGAGCAGCCACGTATTGTTTCGGGCGGCATGTTCGACGATTCCTATATGCGCCTGGCAGCCGTGTCCGAGCTCAACATGCACTACGTGAGCACGCACTTTATGCACCCGGACGACCTTTTGGACCCCGATCGCGGAGCCAAGGAGGGCTGGGAGGTCTACAAGGGCGGCCTGGTCGACTTCCTGGGGTGGCTTACCAAATCCGCGCCCGACCTGCGGCACCAGACGGCGTCGGAGTGCTCCGGTGCCATCCAGCGTTTTTCGTCCGTGACGGTGAGTGTGGATGCCAGCGCGGATGCCTGGACGCTCAGCCTGGGCAATTTCCACGACGAGGCGTGGCTCATGTTCCGCGCCAATAATGGCGAGCCGGGTGCGGTGACGGGTGGCGAACTGACGCACCTTACGGGCAATCTGTATCTGCTCAAGGCAAATGATAAGACCGTGACGATCGAGCGCATGGAGGGTGGCGATAAATGAGAATCTGCTTGGTACTCGAGGGTTGCTACCCCTATGTGCACGGCGGCGTATCTACCTGGATGCATGGCTACATTACGGCCATGCCCGAGCACGAGTTTGTGCTGTGGGTGATCGGCGCGCATGCTGCCGACCGTGGCAAGTTTGTCTACGAGCTGCCCGGCAACGT
>CABUUE010000318.1 GCA_902494685.1 uncultured Collinsella sp. | reverse complement strand
GCGGGGCCGCGCTTGACCTCGTGAACCTCGTCGGTCGCGGTGGCGACGTCGGCAACGAGCGCAGCCAGGCGGCGCGGGCTCGAGATCACGCGGACCTCGCCGTGGGCCAGACCGGCCTCGTCGAGACCCTTGGCGATCATGGTGCCAAGCTGCTTGACGGCATTGTTCAGCGGTGCGGAGGGCATTTCTTCCGTACCGATCTCAAACAGGAAATCCTTAGCGTCTGCCATGGCTTACGCCACCTCGCCTTCCTGGTCGGCATTCTCGTTGACTCCGGCGACCTCGGCCATATAGGCCTCGCAGCACGCCTTGGCGACGGCGCGGACGCGCAGGATGTAGTTGGCACGCTCGACCGCGGACAGAGCGCCGCGGGCATCGAGCAGGTTGAAAGCGTGGCTGCACTTCATGACGCAGTCATATGCCGGCAGCGACAGCTTGCGCTCCAGGCAGGAATGGCACTCGGCCTCGTAGTCGTCAAACTTCTGACGCATCATCTCGACGTTTGCGACCTCAAAGTTATAGGCACTGAACTCGCGCTCGTTCTCAAGGAACACGTCGCCATAGGTCATGGGCGTGCCGTCGGGCAGGTAGCTCCACACCAAGTCGTAGACCGAGTTAACGCCCTGCGCATACATGGCAATGCGCTCTAGGCCATAGGTGATCTCGACGGGTACGGGGTCGACCTCGATGCCGCCTACCTGCTGGAAGTACGTAAACTGCGTGACCTCCATGCCATTGAGCCAGACCTCCCAGCCAAGGCCCCAGGCGCCGAGCGTCGGGCTCTCCCAGTCGTCCTCGACAAAGCGGACGTCATGGTCGTTGGGGTCCAGACCGATAGCGGCAAGAGACCCCAGGTAGAGCTCCTGGGCGTTAACCGGAGAAGGCTTGATGAGCACCTGGAACTGATAGTAGTGCTGCATGCGGTTGGGGTTCTCACCGTAGCGGCCGTCGGCGGGACGGCGGCAGGGCTGCGCATAGCAGGTGCGCCACTCGGCGGGACCGAGCGAGCGCAGCGTGGTCGCGGTATGGAAGGTACCGGCACCGACCTCGGAGTCATAGGGCTGCATAATGACGCAGCCCTGCTCGCCCCAGTACTGCTGGAGGCGCAGGATGATGTCTTGGAAGGAAAGCGATGAAGCGTTCATGCCTCTAATATCCCCTCGTCGAAACGATTACACGGTTAGGTACTGTACTATAGCGGTTTTTAGTCGATAGCGCCGATGCGGTTGAGCGGCCAGTAGCGCACAAGCGCCACAGCGATCAAATCAGAGCGATCGACGGGACCAAAGTAGCGTGAGTCGGCAGAGTTTTCGCGGTTGTCGCCCATCACCCACACGCACCCGTCGGGAACCGTGTAGGGATAGCTTACCTGAGCGCCGGGCGCTTGGACCGAAAGCGGCCAGCTCATGCCCATCGTATAGTCCTCGTCGAGCGCTTGGCCGTCAACGACCACCTTGCCATCCTGCAGGTCGACCGTCTGGCCGGCCGTGGCAATAACACGCTTGACAAGAACATCATGCTCGGAGGTGCCATCGGGGTTGTGAAACACCACGATATCGCCCTGCTTGACGGGCTGACCGAGCTCGAGGCTCACCTTTTGTGCCAGGATCTGGTCGCCAATCTCGATCGTGGACTCCATGGAGCCGGTGGGCACCACAAAGGGCTCGACCACAAACGAGCGAATCAAGAAGGTGGCGACCAATGCGATCGCGATGACCGCAATCCACTCAAAAGCGCCCCTCAACGCGGAATGCTGCGATGGAACCATTCTCACTCCTCGCTCTGCGAATACGAAGCGTCCAAAATCTCCTGCGCGTACGCACGCTCTTGGGGCGTAAGGCGCGCCGTCTCGATCAGATCGGGACGCCAGCGGCAGG
>CABUUE010000317.1 GCA_902494685.1 uncultured Collinsella sp. | reverse complement strand
TAAGATCGGCAAGCAGGTGGGCGAGGGCCTTCGTCTGCACCGTGGCTACTCCAAGCAGGAGGCACTCAAGCGCGCTACCGAGCTTTTGGACCTCGTGGGTATCCCCGAGCCCGAGAAGCGCGTCAATGAGTATCCGCATCAGTTCTCGGGCGGTATGCGTCAGCGTGTCATGATTGCTATGGCTCTTGCCTGCGATCCCGATATTCTGATTGCCGACGAGCCCACGACGGCTCTGGACGTTACCATTCAGGCTCAGATTATCGAGCTCATGCAGGAAATGCAGGAGAAGAACGGCAACGCCATCATCATGATTACCCATGACCTGGGCGTCGTCGCCGACATGGCCGACAAGATCATGGTTATGTACGCCGGCCGTCCCGTCGAGTTCGGTACTGCTGAGGAAATCTTCTACGAGAGCCGCCACCCCTACACCTGGGGCCTTATCCGCTCCATCCCGGAGCAGGCCATCGAAGAGAAGAAGCCGCTTACGCCGATTCACGGCAACCCGCCTTCGCTCATGAACCTGCCCGAGGGCTGCGTGTTCTCGCCTCGTTGTCCCTATGCGACCGATAAGTGTCGCAAGCAGCGCCCCGAGCGCGTTGTCACCGAGTCTGGTCATTACTCTGCGTGCCACTACTCCGGTGACCCCGAGTTCCTCAAGAACGCTCCTGAGACGTCCCGTACGCGCAAGGATTCCAAGAAGGGAGGCGAGGCGTAATGGCAGATACCAACGAGCGTACTCCGCTGCTGAAGGTCGAGCACCTCTCTAAGGAGTTTCCCGCTGAGTCCGGCATGTTCGCCAAGCGCTTCTCCAAGCGTGTCGTCTCTGCTGTGAATGACATTTCGTTCGAGATTTATCCGGGCGAGACCTTTGGCCTGGTCGGCGAGTCTGGTTGCGGTAAGTCCACCACGGGCCGCACCATCATGCGCCTGACCAAGCCGACGGCAGGCAAAGTGTTCTTCCAGGGCAAAGACGTTGCCGAGATGAGCAAGCACGAGATCAAGGATATGCGTCGCGAGATGCAGTTCATCTTCCAGGACCCCTATGCTTCGCTGAATCCTCGTATGACCATCGGCGAGATTGTCTCTGAGCCCATGACCATTCATGGCGTGGGCACCAAGGAAGAGCGTATCGAGCGTGTCCGCGAGCTGCTGGACGTCGTCGGTCTGAACCCCGAGCACATCAACCGCTATCCGCACGAGTTCTCGGGCGGCCAGCGCCAGCGTGTCGGCATTGCCCGCGCATTTGCGCTGAAGCCCAAGCTGATTATCTGCGACGAGCCGGTTTCCGCTCTGGATGTTTCCATCCAAGCACAGGTCCTGAACCTGCTTAAGGAACTTCAGGACAAGTTCGGTACGGCTTATCTCTTCATTGCTCACGACCTCTCTGTCGTGCAGCACATCTCCGATCGTGTTGCCG
This sequence comes from uncultured Collinsella sp., assembly GCA_902494685.1. GTDB lineage: Bacteria > Actinomycetota > Coriobacteriia > Coriobacteriales > Coriobacteriaceae > Collinsella. Next base: position 463 of record CABUUE010000317.1, on the reverse strand, counting down.
TTATGTACCTGGGCAAGATGGTCGAGGTTTCGGACTGGAAGACGCTCTACAGTGAGCCTCACCATCCGTACACGCAGTCGCTGCTGTCTGCTGTGCCGGTGCCCGATCCTGACATCCAGAAGACTCGTAAGCGCATCATCCTTGCCGGCGATCCGCCGTCGCCGCTGGATCCGCCGACCGGCTGCCGTTTCCACACGCGCTGCCCGATCGCTCAGGGTATCTGCTCCGAGAAGCTGCCTGAGTTTAAGGAAGTTGCCCCGGGCCACTGCTGCGCCTGCCACTTCGCGGAGCCGTTCCCGATCAAGGAATCGCATATCGACCTGTAGTCGGTTGTTCTCGTCCGGGCCCGCCCTGGCGTTGCTTTTCAGAACGTCCTCGGACATGCAAGAAACCCCCGCTGCGCACTTCGTGCGGCGGGGGTTTCTTGCGTCCTGACGCTCCTATTTGGCAAGGTGTTTTTTAG
>CABUUE010000316.1 GCA_902494685.1 uncultured Collinsella sp. | reverse complement strand
GTTGTTATGGCAACGCACTGCATTACAAGGCTCAGATTCAACCTGAAGGACGATAGCAAGGCAGACCTGGAGGCCCTTAAGACGCTTGACGGCGCCTTGGGCGCGCAGGTTAAAGACGGACAGTGGCAAGTTATCATCGGCGCCAGCGTGGGGTCGGTATATGACGAATTGGAGCCCATGCTAGGTGACAGGATGGGTGGCGAGGTCTCCGCCGACGCCGAGCAGCCTGAGCTCCAAAAAGGTTCGGCTCGCGTATTCGATATCATCACCGGCATCTTTTCCGCTATCATTCCCGCACTGGTGGCGGGAGGCATCGTAAAGGGCATCCTGGCTGCTATCGCGGCTTTTGGAATCGACACGGGTGCCGGCGACTTTGCGATATTCAATATGATTTCGGATATCCCGTTCTACTTCTTGCCGTTTTTGCTGGCAATGTCTACAGCTGATAAGTTCCGGGTCAACCGTTCGCTTGCGCTTTGTGTTGCCGGATCGCTGATGTACCCGACCATTGTCAACGCTGTCGGTACGGGCGAGACGCCCCTTGCGCTGTTCGGTTTTGCGGTGCCGATTTTTAGCTACGCCGATTCCGTGTTCCCGGTTATCTTTGGCGTCATTGGCTTGTCTTTTGTATATCGTGCAATCGACAAAGTCGTGCCGGATCTTTTTAAGCTCGTTGTCGTTCCGGCGCTCTCCCTTGCTATCGTGATTCCCGTCAACCTGTTTGTGCTCGCTCCGATTGGTGCCTGGTGCGGTCTTGGTCTTGCCAACGGTATCGTTTGGCTATTCTCGACGTTAGGCCCCGTTGCCGGTTTTCTGCTGGGCTTCTTTATGCCGCTTATCGTGCTCTTCGGCATGCATCAGTCAACGAGCCCTATCCAGATTTCCAATATCGCAACGCTTGGGTATGACTATCTGCTCCCGATCTCTTTCTGCCATAACCTCGCCGAAAGCGGTGCGTCTTTTGGTGCAGCCCTGCGCATGACCGACGAAAAGCTCAAGTCCGCTGCAATGACGTGCGCCTTCTCAGCATTTATGGGAATTTCCGAGCCCGCCTTGTTTACCGTTCAGGTTCCTAACAGGACTCCGCTTATCGCTGCGATGATCGCGGATGGCATTGGCGGTGCGCTTACCGTTGTTCTCGGCGCAAAGTGCTTCGGCTTTGTTATGCCCGGCATTACCTCGTTGCCCGTTTATGCCGATCCAAGCGGCAATCCCATGAACCTGATCATGATTGTCGTCTGCATCGCTTTGACTTGGGTTATCTCTGCGGCGCTCTCGTTTGCGCTCTATGGTCGTTTCGACAAAAAGTAACGACGTTTTGAGATAGACAATATTAATTGGCCGCTCGCCGGGGAATCGTTCTGCGACGCCCCGGCGAGCGGCATTTTATTGGTGGGGCGTGTCGTGTCGCCAACGGCGGCATGCCGCCTCGCCGCGCTAGTTGCGGCGTCCGCCTCCGTTGGCACCCTGACGCCCCTGAGCTGCACGGTTGCGCCCGGCAGTGTTCTGCGCGCGCGACATGCCGCTGTGCCCCTTGCTGCCCTTAGGCCCCTTGCCGGCGGCGCCACCGTGGGCCTTGCCGCCCTTCTTGCCAGTGCCGTGTCCGCCGCTGGCCGATGCCTCGCCCGGGCGCGGCGGCACGGGACGGATCAGGCAATGCTTGGTGTAGCCGATCAGGTCGCGGCGCCCGGCCTTTTCCAGCGCCTCGCGTACCAGCTTGTAGTTCTCGGGCTTGCGATACTGGATGAGCGCGCGTTGCATGGCCTTCTCGTGCGGGTCGCGCGCCACATAGATCGGCTCCATGGTGCGCGGGTCCACGCCGGTGTAGTACATGCACGTCGACATGGTGGACGGTGTGGGGTAGAAGTCCTGCACCTGCTCGGGCAT
>CABUUE010000315.1 GCA_902494685.1 uncultured Collinsella sp. | reverse complement strand
TGGGCCTCTTCCGGGATATCCACGCCATAGCGGTCGAGTGCTTCGACACCATCGACCAGCCAAGCGACGGTTTGCGTGAGTTCACGTTGCTTGAGAGTGAAGATACGGCGGTAGCCGGTACCGAGCGCAGGGACCGCGGCGCCATTGACGGCAGCCTGCGGATCGCGCGGCCACGATGGGAATTCGCCTGTATCTTGGGGCACGGCGTCCGAGAAGGCGTTGACTGCCACGGCAACACCGTAGACGGTCTCGGTCGGGATCAGCGCCAGGCCGCCACAGCCGAGCACCTCGGCCGTACGCTCGACGGCGAGCCGATGCGGCTCGCGCGCTCCCTCGTATACCCGGTAGACCGTCTGCATGTGTATGCCAGCCCCTTACGCTCTGGTGAAAGTTTGTTTACTGAGGGGCATTCTCGCACGAAACGTTCAACCTATTTGGCCAGAGTGCATGTTGGTTTGGTGAGCGGCTTTAGTAGTCGGTGAAAGTGAGGGGGTCATTGGACTGCGATGAACTTCTTTGGCCTGCCGGCGTGGCGTTTTTGGGCGGCGTAGCGCTCGATGCTGTCTATCGTTATCATCCGACGGCCGTCGACAAGTTCAACATCGAGCTTTCCGGCTTTGACCAGCGCGGTAATCCGCGGAGCGGAGACTTTGAGGTCCAGCGCTGCGTCTTTAAATGTTCGGCACGCCGCTTCCCGAGCGTCCTCGTGGTCGATTTCGACTGAAAGGGCCACGACCTCGGCCGAGCGTTCGTACCCTGCCGGAGTCAAACCGTTGTTGAGGTCGTCGGCCAAAAACGCCATCAGTGCCTCGGTGGCATGGGCAATCGCTTCTTCGCGCGTATCGCCATCGGCAAAAGCGCCGGGAATCTGCGGGAAGCTGGCGCAGTACCCGTCGTCTTCTTTTATGAGAACGCAGTCATAGGTAAATCGCTGCCTCATTTTGCCTCCAACTACCATCCAGCTTGGCGACGAATACTTGCCCACGTGCCCTTCTTTGGTCGATCACCACCAGAGCCGTTCACGGTGACAACACGGTCGCCAGAAACATACTTAGCATGACTACCGACTTGCGCGACCTTCACGAATCCATCGTGCTTGAGTAGGGCAATGATTTCCCGAAAGGTAGGAGGTTGCATGGGCCGACCTCTTTCAGCCGTCCTAATTATAAACTAGTTTATAATTTTTGCTAACCAGTTAATAAATATTACTGGCGCTGTTTGGGCTCGGTGACGATGGCTCGAACGATGCGGGGACGATCGGTGAGGTCGTGGACGATACGCACGTCCGAAAGGCCTGCTTGACGACAGAGCTCGGCCGCGGCGTCGAGCGCGCCCTCGTAGAGCTCGCAGGCAAACAGGCCGCCGGCACGCAGCATGTAGGGCGCCGCGTTGAGCAGGCGGCGGAAGATATCGAGACCGTCGGCACCGCCCTCGAGCGCCAGATCGGGCTCAAAGTCCTTGACCTCATGCGGCAGCGAGCGCATGACATCGGTGGGGATGTAGGGCGGGTTGGAGACGAGTACGTCAAAGGTGCCCCACTCTTCGCGGGGAATGGAGCTCACCAGGTTTGTGAGGCTGAAGGCGACCTCGTCGGACGTGAGACCAAGCGCATCGCGGTTTTTGGTAGCAAGGTCGATGGCGCGCGGCTCGATATCGGTAGCAGTGCAGGTAACGTGCCCGCGGCGCTCCCAGGCAAGGGAGAGCGAAATGCAGCCCGTGCCGCAGCCGACCTCGAGAACGCGGGCAGTGCGGGGCTCGGCTGGGGCAGATACGTTGGCCTCGGCGGCATCTTGCGCGGGAGTCGCCTGTTGGTCGTTGTCCTCAATGGCGATGCCGTATTCGTCGAGCTCGGGCTCGGGGGTTTCCATGGCCTCTGCTTCTGCCGCTTC
>CABUUE010000314.1 GCA_902494685.1 uncultured Collinsella sp. | reverse complement strand
AGACCTCGGCACTGCGCAGACGTACGACAACCGCCACTGGCAGCGTACCGGAGCAATCGACGGCAAGCACATCACCGTCGGTGAGACGTTCTCCGCCAGCGCCATCCAGCCGAACATCGACTGTGCGCCCCAGCTCCGTCGCGCCCACAAGCGTGCGCGCATCAGCCTGGTCCCAATCGAGCAACAACTCATCAATCTCAAAGATGCCGCCCAGCTCCCGGCGAAGCAAAAGCTCATAGGACGGGTCGTTGAGATTTCCCAAGCGTTCCGTAGATACCAGGTCCGCGGGCATCAACTAGTCCTCGACCTCGACGAGCTCGATATCAAAGTTGAGGTCCTTGCCGGCCAGCTCGTGGTTGGCGTCGAGCGTCACGGCCTCGGGCGTTACATCGATGACCACAGCAGGGACGGGCATGCCGCTCGGCGTGGACAGGAAGAGCTTCATGCCCTTCTCGATCTGCTCGATGTTGGGAACCTGCTCGGCCGGGAAGGTCAGGACCATCTCGGGATTGTGCTCGCCGTAGGCATCGGCAGCCGGGATGTGCACGGTCTTCTTCTCGCCCACTTGCATGTCGACCACGGCGGCGTCAAAGCCCTTGATCATCTGACCGGCGCCGCAGGTGAACTCCAGTGGCTCGCCGCGATCGTAGGAGCTATCGAACTGCGTGCCGTCGTCGAGCGTGCCGCGATAATGAGTCTTGACCTTCTTGCCCTGGTTGGACATGGTAACCTCCGTGATAAGGGCGGCGCACAACGCGGGCCGCCGTGAACATATGGCGCTAACTATACCCTAGTCATACAATTCAAAGACAGTTTGCAAAGAAACGCTGCAACCGGAGGAACCATGGCATATCCCGTATTTGACCTACACTGCGACACCGCCGACCGAATCGGCTGGGCCACGCTCGATCTCGACCTGCGCTTTACCGCCGGCACCGACGGTTATTTCCCCGGCGACGAAACGCATCCGCAAGATTTCGACCTCATCGAGGGCAACGCCTGCGCCATCTCGCTCGCAAAGATCGGCAACACGCCGTGGGCACAGTGCTTCGCCACGTTTGTCCCCGATGAGATTCCCACCGCCCACGCCGCGCGCTTCCAGGCGCAGATCATGGCGCATATGAGCGGCCAGGCAATGCTCAACCACGACCGCATGGTCAACGTACGCAGCGCGGCAGACATTCGCCCCGCGCTCAAAGACGGCAAGGTCGCCTGCATCCACACCATCGAAAACGCCACGTTCTTTGCCGAGGACCCCGCGCTGATCGAGGTGCTCAAGAGCTTGGGCGTACTCATGTCATCGCTCAGCTGGAATGCGCAGGGACCGCTCGCGAGCGGACACGATACCCACGCCGGCCTCACCGCCGCCGGCATCGAGGCACTTACGCAGATGGAGCACGCCGGCATGGTGCTTGACGTCTCCCACCTCAACGATGAGTGCTTTGACGAGGTTGTCGCCCACGCCACACGTCCCTTCGTCGCCAGCCACTCCAACTCCCGTGCGGTTTGCGGCGTCAAACGCAACCTTACCGACGACCAGTTCCGCACCATTCGCGACATGGGCGGTATCGTCGGCCTCAACTACTGCAGCGAGTTCCTTTCCAACGACGCAACCGACAAGACCGCCGCAGACGTCACCTTCGACCAGCTAGCGGCACATATCGAGCACTGGCTCGACCTGGGCGGCGAGGACGTCATCGCGCTCGGCGGCGACTGGGACGGTGCCACGGTGCCCGCCTTCCTCTCCGATGCCAGCAAGATGCCCGAGTTCCAGAACATGCTCTCCAAGCACTTTGGCAAGACCGTGATGCAGAAGCTCTGCAGCGACAACGCGCTTGCCTTCTTTGAGCGTTATTAATTTCACATCCCTTGAGCGGGCCGGCATGCCGAACGGT
>CABUUE010000313.1 GCA_902494685.1 uncultured Collinsella sp. | reverse complement strand
GGCGGCGCAGGCGCATCCGACGCCGCCGATACGGGTAGCGCCGCTGCTGCCGAGTCCGTCTCCGGCGAGGTGACCTACGATGGTGCCTCCTCGTTCCAGGCTCTCGTCGAGGCCGCTGCCGAGAAGTTCATGGACGCCAACCCCGATGTCTCCGTCTCCGGCTCGGGTAACGGTTCGGGCAAGGGCCTGACCGCTGTCGCCGCCGGCACCGTCACCATCGGCAACTCCGACGTCTTCGCCGAGACCAAGCTCGAGGCCGATCAGGTCAAGAACCTCGTCGACCACGAGGTCGCCGTCGTGGGCATGGGTCCCGTCGTCTCCAAGAACGTCAAGGTCGACGACCTGTCTCTCGAGCAGCTCAAGGGCATCTTCTCCGGCCAGATCACCAACTGGAAGGAGGTCGGCGGCGACGACGCCACCATCGTCGTCCTCAACCGCAAGGCCGGCTCCGGCACCCGCGCCACCTTCGAGGCCGCCGTCTTTGGTGACGAGGCCGTCGACTTTAAGGGCGACGCCGAGCTCGACAAGTCCGGCGACGTCCAGACTCAGATGGGCAGTACCGACAACGCCATCTCCTACCTCGACTTCTCGCACTTCGATGACTCCAAGTTCAACGCCATCAAGGTCGAGGGTGTCGAGCCCAAGAGCAAGAACGTCACCGACGACTCCTTCAAGATCTGGGCTACCGAGCACATGTACTGCTCCAAGGACGCCGACGAGGCCACCAAGGCCTTCCTGGAGTTCATGCTCTCCGACGACGTCCAGGGCAAGCTCGTCGAGGAGCAGGGCTTCATCCCCGTCTCTGCCATGAAGGTCGTCAAGGACGCCAGCGGCAAGGTCTCCGCTAAATAAGTAATCGCCCCCGGAAAGGTTTGCAATGGCAAAACAGCTGCCAAAGCGCGACCTTGAGAACGTGGGCCTGGGCGTCACGGGCGCGTGCGTAGCGCTCGTGACGCTTGTCGTTGCCGCGCTCATCTTTATGGTCGCCCAAAAGGGCCTATCGGCTTTTTTCAAGGACGGCGTTTCGGTCGTCGAGTTCTTTACCGGCGCCAAGTGGGACCTGGCCAACACAGCCGAAAACGGTCTGCCTTACACCGGCGCCCTGCCCCTGATTGTCACCTCGTTTGCGGTCATGGTGCTCTCCACGCTCATCGCACTGCCCATCGCCATCGGCTCTGCCATCTTTGCGGTCGAGATCAGCCCTAAGTTTGGCTCCAAGGTCTTTCAGCCGCTTATTGAGCTTTTGACCGGTATCCCCTCGGTCGTCTTTGGCCTGATCGGCTTCCACGTGGTCGTCGGCCTTATGAAGAGCGTTTTCCATGTGAGCACGGGTCTGGGCATCTTGCCCGGCGCCATCGTGCTGGCCGTCATGATCCTGCCGACCATGACCACGCTTTCGGTCGACGGCTTGCGTGCCGTGCCCGACAGCTACCGCCAGGGTTCGCTCGCGCTGGGCTACACCCGCTGGCAGACCATCTGGCACGTGGTGCTCAAGTCCGCCATGCCGTCGCTCATGACCGCGGTCATCCTTGGCATGACGCGTGCCTTTGGCGAGACGCTCGCCGTGCACATGGTTATTGGCGGCATCGAGGCCATGCCGACGTCGCTGCTGTCGCCGGCGTCCACCATCACCACCACGCTCACCACGTCCATGGCGGTCTATGCCGAGGGCTCGGCCCAGGACGATGTTCTGTGGGCACTCGGCCTGCTGCTGATGGGCATGAGTCTCATCTTCATCCTGATCATCCACCTTATCGGCCGCAAGGGGGCGAAGGCTCGTGGCTAGCACGCGTATCCACATCGACGAGGCGAGGCTCGGGCGTGTCCAAAAGCAGGACCGCTTCGCCACGGGCGTGTTGACGGCGATCGTCGCCATCGTCATGCTCATCGTCATCT
>CABUUE010000312.1 GCA_902494685.1 uncultured Collinsella sp. | reverse complement strand
GGTGCCGAAGGTGTTGTCGACGACAACCGGCAGACCGTGCTTCTTGGCGATCTCGGAGATAGCGTCGATGTTGGGGATGTCGGAGTTGGGGTTGCCGAGCGTCTCGAGATAGATGACCGTGGTGTTGTCCTTGATGGCCCCCTCGACCTCTTCCAGGTTATGGGCATCGACGAAGGTGGTCTCGACGCCAAACTGGGAGAGCGTATGCTCCAGCAGGTTGTAGGAGCCACCGTAGATGGTCTTTTGAGCCACCACGTGGTCACCGGCCTGGGCAAGAGCCTGCAGGGTATAAGTGATGGCAGCAGCACCGGAGGCGACGGCAAGACCTGCCACACCGCCCTCGAGTGCGGCGATACGGTCCTCGAAGACGCCCTGGGTGGAGTTGGTCAGACGGCCGTAGATGTTACCAGCGTCGGCAAGACCAAAGCGGTCGGCGGCGTGCTGGGAATTGCGGAACACATAGCTCGTGGTCTGGTAGATAGGCACGGCGCGGGAGTCGGATGCGGGATCGGCGCTCTCCTGGCCAACGTGAAGCTGCAGGGTATCGAAACCAAAGGTGTGCTCGGGGTTGTTGATGAACTGGCTCATGATGATCTCCTTGATCGAACAAAAGTAATAAGAGTAAGAGAAGTAAGTCGCTGTCTCCTGATCACGCCGACGGGCGCAAACAGGAGCCCGGCATTCGTCTTGGTAAGCAATTCATATGCGGGCCTCCTTTCGCATCCCATTCCGTGGTTGGCTTAATTACCTACCGCCTTTGTGTGTTTTGAATAGTACGAGCATTGTTTCGCTCGGTCAATCACTTAAAAGCGCTAACCTGTTATCTGTTTTTTAGATAGCTATCGAAAGGACGGGCGCCGATGACCCTCCAGCAGCTTCGCTTTCTTATCGCCGTGGCAGAATCCGGCTCAATTAACGCCGCAGCTCAGCGCCTCTATACCGCTCAGTCCAACATCTCAAACGCCGTCAAAAGCCTGGAACAGGAGCTCCATCTGGAGATCTTTACGCGCTCCAGCCGCGGCGTCACGCTCACCAACGACGGCACCGAGCTTTTGGGCTATGCGCGCCAAGTCGTAGAGCAGGCCGACATGCTCGAGGCGCGCTACGAGGACGGCGGCACCCCGCAAGCCCGCCTCGCCATTTCCGCCCAGCACTACGCCTTTTCGGTCGAGGCCTTTGTCAACGTGGTCGAGCGCTGCCGCGACAGCAAGTTCGAGTTCATCATGCGCGAGACCACCACGTCGCAGATCATCGATGACGTCCGCGCATTTCGCAGCGACATCGGCATCCTGTATCTGGACGACTTTAACGCCCGCGTTCTGCAGAAGGCTTTTGCCGATGCGCGCGCGAGCTTCCATCCCCTATTCGACGCGACGGTCCACGTCTTCGTTAGCGAGCGCCACCCGCTTGCCCGCCGCCCTCAGCTGTCCCTTGCCGACCTCACGCCCTATACGCGCTACAGCTTTGAGCAGGGAACCTCAAACTCCTTCTATTACGCCGAGGAACCTTTTAGCTATATCCCTTGCGATCGCAACATACGAATCTCGGACCGCGGAACACTTACTAACTTACTTATCACGTCGAACGGTTACACCCTGTCGACCGGCGTCCTCTCCAATGAAATGCAACGGGGCATGGCATCGATCCCGTTAGCAGACGCCCCAACGATGCGCGTAGGCTATATCATGCACGACGAGCGCAAGCCCTCTCCCCTCTTGCAGCAATACCTCGACGAGCTCAACCGCATCATCCATGCCAACTAACTGTCGGAAGACGGGGTAGAAATCGTAGATTGCTAGCCCCCGGCAGGCATGGCGCTACAATGGTCACTCACACGAAACGTACCCAACGAAAGGAACCATGTGAAGGTCATCATCTACACCGACGGCTCGGCTC
>CABUUE010000311.1 GCA_902494685.1 uncultured Collinsella sp. | reverse complement strand
CCGTCCCCGTAGCCGAAGCAGCCGCCGCCCTCGCCATCTGGGACGCTCTCCTCGAGGACGCCGCCCAGCTCTAACCCGACTCACCTGGGTTGCCCGTCAACTCTGCCATTACGTGAAAGGGGCCTCCATGGACCTTGCTGACATCCGCCAGGCCATCGATGGCATCGACACCACGCTCCTCAACAGCTTTGTCGAGCGTATGGACATTGCCACCGAGGTCGCCAAGTCAAAAATCGAGATGGGCAAGGCCGTCTTCGACCCCGCCCGTGAGCGCTCCAAGCTCAACAATCTCGCCAGCCGCGCACCCGAGCGCTACGAGGCGCAGACCATCACCCTGTTCCGCCTCCTCATGAGCATGAGCAAGGCCGAGCAGCAGCGCTACATCAACGAGCTCAAGGGCATCACCGTCTCGCAAAAGGCACACGCCACGGCTGCAGCCTCCGACACGCCCTTCCCTCAAACGGCCACCGTTGCCTGCCAGGGCGTGGAAGGTGCCTATAGTCAGATAGCCGCGTGCAAGCTCTTCGACGTGCCGGATATTGCGTTCTTCGAGACCTTCGAGGGCGTCATGCGCGCCGTACGCGACGGGTTCTGCGAGTTTGGCGTGCTGCCCATCGAGAACTCCACCGCCGGCTCGGTCAACGCCGTCTACGACCTGCTCGCCCAGTTCGACTTCCACATCGTGCGCTCGCTTCGCCTCAAGATCGACCACAACTTGCTCGTCAAGCCCGGCACCAAGCTCGCGGACATACGCGAGGTCTACAGCCACGGCCAAGCCATTGCCCAGTGTGCCGGCTTTATCGAGTCCCACGACCTGCACGCCACCAAGTACCCAAACACGGCCATGTCGGCCGAGATGGTCGCCAACTCCGAGCGCACCGACGTCGCCGCCATCGCCTCGCGCAGCTGTGCCACGCTGTATGGCCTCGAGGTGCTGGAGCCCAATATCCAAGACTCGGACAACAACTACACGCGCTTTGTCGTCATCGGCCGCGAGCCGCGCGTCTACCCCGGCGCTAATCGCACCTCGCTCATGATCACCACGGCCAACGAGCCGGGCGCCCTCTATCGCGTGCTCGAGCGCTTCTACGCACTCAACATCAACCTCATCAAGCTCGAGAGCCGCCCCATCCCCGGCCGCGACTTTGAGTTTATGTTCTACTTTGATCTGGACTGCCCCTTTGGCAGCAAGGCCCTCGACGACCTGCTCGATTCCATCGACGACGTGTGCGAGAGCTTCACCTACTTTGGCAGCTACACGGAGGTGCTCTAGATGACCGATACCGCCGCAACCCGCCCCTACGGCGTGCTGGGCCGCGTGCTGGGCCACAGCTACACCCCGACCATCTACAAAGAGCTGGCGGAGCTTGAGTACGTGCGTTTTGAGCGCGAGCCCGAGGACCTCGCGGCCTTTATGACGGGCGACGAATGGGAGGGTACCAACGTGACCATCCCCTACAAGCGTGCCGTCATGGAGTATCTGGACGAACTGAGCCCGCTCGCCGAGCGCATGGGCAACGTCAACACCATCACACGCCTACCTGACGGTCGCCTGCGCGGCGACAACACCGACTACTTTGGTTTTCAGTGCCTGGTCGAGGAGTTGGGCGTAGAGGTTGCTGGCAAAAAGGTCCTCGTGCTTGGCGCCACCGGCGGTGCCGGCACCACGGCAAGCATGGTGCTCGGCGACCTGGGCGCCACCGTGGTGCCCGTGGGCCGCACAAGCGAGATCAACTACGACAACATCGCACAGCAGTCCGACGCCGCGCTGCTCGTCAACTGCACGCCTGCCGGTATGTTCCCCCACTGCCCCGACGCGCCTTGCACGCTCGATGGCCTCGACGCGCTCGAGGGCGTTATCGACATCGTCTACAACCCCGCCCGCACGGGCCTGATGCTCGAGGCCGAGCGCCGCGGTATCCCT
>CABUUE010000310.1 GCA_902494685.1 uncultured Collinsella sp. | reverse complement strand
TGCTGCGGATCGGGAATCAGTTGAGTTCGATCGTTTTGCGACATCGTATGCATATCCTTCGATTTTCGCCTTGCGGTTCATCGTGTTTTTACTGGGCTTGCATTATAGCGATTGCCCTGCTGTTTGTGGTACGGAAACGGTGGCATTCAAAAGAGGTGGGACATTTGTCCCACCTTTGAGTCGTTCTTTGTCGCTATCCGCACACACCGCATTTTGCACAGGCCGAAAGTGCGGCCGGAGCCTGCGCGATGCCGCCCTTTGCCGTCTCTCGCAGTGTGGCCGGCAACGCGTGACCCACCGAGAGCATGACATGTGCCATCTGGTCAAACGGCACCAGGCTCTTAATGCCTGCGAGGGCGAGTTGTGCCGAGCTAAAGGCCGCTGCCACGCCGATGGCGTTGCGGTTTTGGCAGGGCACCTCCACGAGGCCACCGACGGGGTCACAAACGAGGCCCAGCAGGTTACTCAGCGCGATGGAGCTGGCGTCGAGCGCCTGTTCGGGCGTGCCGCCGAGCATCTGCACCAGCGCGGCGGCTGCCATGGCGGCGGCGCTTCCGACTTCGGCTTGGCAGCCGCCCTCGGCGCCGGCAACGCAGGCGCTTGTGGTGAGGTTGAGGCCGATGGCGGCTGCGCAGTAGAGCGCGTCCATGACCTGCTCGTCGTCGAGCTGCAGGCGATCGGCGAGCGCCAGCACGCAGCCGGGCACAACACCCGCGGAGCCGGCCGTGGGGGCGGCGACGATCACTCCCATCGTGGCGGAGCGCTCGAGTACGGCCATCGCGCGGGCCACGGCTTCGGTCTGAACGGGGCCCATCAGGCTTGCACTCAAATCGTTGCGGCCGGTGGCTTCGACAAGCTTGGCCTCGCCGCCGATAAGCCCGCCGAGCGAACGCTGCGGATTGGCGATGGGGGCTGTGGTCTCCTCGCGCATGACGTCGAGCACGCGGCGCATGGCGGCGACGGCGTGCGCCTCACCGGTCAGGCGCGCCTCTCGCACGGCCATAACGGCGCCAATGCTGAGCCCCAGTTCCTCGCACGCATCGAGCAGCTGCTCGCCGTCGTCGAAGATTTCCTTGGCCGAGACGCCGGGGGAGAGCGACGAGGCAGAACCGGGGAGCTCGATAAAGGTCGCGTAATCGACATTGTCGAGCTTGCGGAGCATGGGGACGACGGTGTCGTCGGGCGCACCGTCGGTCTCAAAGACGGAGTAAGCCTGGCCGCCCACTTCGGTGCGGTAGGTGCGGCAGAAGGCGATGTTCACGTGTGCGTAGGCGAGCAGGTTGGTGAGCGCGGCGAGTACACCGGGGACGTCCTTGTGTGCCACGAAGAGCGTGGAATACATACCTGAGATGTCGACGCCGACGCCGTTAATGCGGCTGATGCGCATCTTGCCACCGCCCAGGCTCTCGCCGCGGACCTGTGCCGTGGCGCCCGTGTCGTCGACCATGTCGATGTCGACGGTATTGGGGTGGATGGAGGCGTCGTCGCCCTTGATGCCAAAGTGATATTCTAGGCCCTGCTCGCGCGCGAGGTCGAAGGCCTGCTTGATGTTCTCGTCATCGGTGTCGAGGCCCAGGATGCCCGCGACGAGCGCACGGTCGGTGCCGTGGCCGCGGCAGGTGTGGGCGAAGGAGTTCCACAGGCCAAAGGTGACCTTGGTGATGCGACCTTCCAACAGGCTGGCGGCAACTTGGGCGCACCGCAGGGCGCCGGCGGTGTGCGATGAGCTGGGGCCGACCATGACGGGGCCCAAGATCTCGAATGCCGAGGTCGTAGCTAGTGTTTGCGGCTTGCCTGCCATATGCGCTCCTGTTCTATCCCGTCGTCCCGAGGGGCGGGGCATAAGGTCGCCTGCTCGGACAGTCCTGCTCGCACGGAGAGCACATTAAGTGCTCTCCGGCTCGTGCGGAACTCGCGATCGACCTTA
>CABUUE010000309.1 GCA_902494685.1 uncultured Collinsella sp. | reverse complement strand
CGTCTTTAAACCTGCCCGAACCTTTGTCCTGGAACAGCAAAGTGTTGTTATCCATGCGTGTCACTCCCGCGGGGTTCGCTAAAACTGCCTCTATGGCCACATTTTAGTCACCGCAAGGCTCCCATGCGAAGGTGCCAGACAGCACAGCAATTCGAGTCCGCGCGAGGCTTTAAACTAAATGCAATAAAGATGCATTCCACAAGAGGAAAGTGGGGCGACAGTGATGGGCGAACTGGTAAACCGTGGAGAATCGGCAATCGTGCCAGAAGTTTTTTACAAGCAGGTTTCCTCGATTCTCAACGCCGCTCGCGACAAGGCCTATACCGCCGTTAACTTTGCGATGGTTGAGGCGTATTGGGAGATCGGCAAGAGCATTGTTGATGAACAGGGCGGAGAGGAGCGCGCCAAGTATGGAGAGGCGCTGCTCAAGGCCCTCGCAATCAGACTTACCAAGGATTTTGGTAAAAGTTTTGAAGCAAGAGAGCTGCGCAAAATGCGTCAGTTCTATCTTGCATTTCCAATTCGGGACTCACTGCGTCCCGAATTGAGCTGGACACATTACCGCAGGTTAATACGCATTCCTGACCCCGAAGCTCGCACCTGGTACATGAACGAATGCGCCGATTCTCGCTGGAGCACGCGTCAGCTCGAACGCCAGATCAACACCATGTTCCGCGAGCGCCTACTTGCCAGCAAGGACAAAGAGGCCGTCACCCAGGAAATCCAAGAGAGCGCCCCGGCTCGTCGCCCCGAGGATATCATCCGCGACCCATATGTACTGGAGTTTTTAGGTTTCTCGGACGATGCTGCGTTTCGCGAGAGCGATCTAGAGCAGGCGCTCATCACGCATCTTCAGAAGTTCCTGCTGGAGCTTGGCCGTGGCTTCGCTTTCGAGGCGCGCCAAAAGCGCATCACCTTTGATGGACGCCATTTCTATATTGACCTTGTTTTTTACAACTATCTGATGCGCTGCTTCGTGCTCATCGACCTTAAGACCGATGACCTTACGCATCAGGACCTGGGCCAGATGCAAATGTATGTGAACTACTACACGCGCGAGCTCATGAACGAAGGCGACAATCCGCCCATAGGCATCGTGCTCTGCGCGGACAAAAGCGATTCGATCGTCGAGTACACGCTGCCCGAAGACAACGACCAAGTGTTTACCGCCAAATACCTGCCGTATCTTCCAAGCAAGGAAGAGCTGGCGCGCGAGCTGAGTGCCGAGTACCGCGCCATCAACGAAGCGACTAATGGCGAAACGCAAGGGTAGCAGCACGTTGCGACCGAAACCACCGCAGCCGTCGCAGGCGCACCCGCGGTTGAGGCGCACGCTACGAAACAATACCGGTCATGGACGCCGGCAACGACATTCTAGCCGTGGCTGGCGAGCGTGACCTGACAGGCAAAAACGCGACCTTCGTCTGATGTGGGCCCATTGGCTGCCACAGAAAAGGGCCGGTTGCAGCCGGCCCTTAAGACACTTGCGTCTGCGTTGCCCGCGCTTCCGAAGTGTGACTAACTGAGGAGCGGGTTCCGCGGCACAACCTGATTTTGCCCAGCGAGGCGGCTCTTTTGCAGCCGCTCCACCGTTTATTTACATCTACCCCCTGCCAAACTACCGGACGGCAGCCCGCATGCCTGCGAGCCGTCCCATGCTGCGCTTCCCTACTTCCCAAAGATCGCAGCGAACAAGCCCTTGCGTTTGGGCTTCTCCTCTCGGTAGGAACCCTCGGCAACCGCTGCAACCTGGCGCGGTTGCTCGCCGTCTCCACGGCGCACAATCTGGTAGAGGAACGGCGATTTAACGTATTTGACCTCGACGGGCATGGCGTGCACGGTGCTTTCACCGGACAGATGCAGGCTCGGGCTAAGCGGCGCCACGATATGCGTTTCGCGCTTGTCGCTAAACACCACCGCGGCCGCGCGG
>CABUUE010000308.1 GCA_902494685.1 uncultured Collinsella sp. | reverse complement strand
TTCCTCAACGCCGGCCCCGACACCGAGTACAACATGGTCAACGCCGGTGCCGCCATCAACGAGGCCAACGAGCAGGAGATGTTTGAGCTCATCGATTCGCTCGATGACATGACCTGCCTAGTCATCAGCGGCTCGCTGCCTCCCAACACTTCCGAGGGCTTCTTGGCCGAGGTCCTGCGCCGCGTCAAGGCCAAGGGGGCCGAGTTCGTCCTCGACATCTCGAGCCATCAGCTGGCAGACCTCATTGCCATGGAGCCGCTGCTGATCAAGCCCAATGACGATGAGCTGCTCGACATCTTTGGCATTAAGGTGAGCGGTGGCGACGACGAGTCCGTCAAGGGCGCGATGGCCGAGCTGCACGCCAAGGGCGCCAAGAACGTGCTGCTGACCCTCGGTGGCGCCGGTGCGTACTTCTCCAACGGCGAGCATATCTGGTTTGCCAACCGCACCTTCGACGTCAAGCTGCTGTCGACCGTCTGCGCCGGCGATTCCTCGCTGGCCGCCTTCCTGTCCGTGTGGCACGACGCCCCCGAGCGAGTCGAGGATGCCTTGCGTCTTTCGATGGCCACCGGCGCCAACGTGGTCGAGTGCCCCGGTCTGGGCGATTTTGCCAAGGTGGACGAATATAAGAAGCACATCGAGGTTCGCCAGGTCTGCTAACCGCATCGAAAAATCGTTGCCGAACACCCGCTTTGGATCTCCGAGGCGGGTGTTTTTTGCTCGCTGAACGTATGTGGCGTCTGCTGTCTCGTTTTATCTAATCGACGACGCGATTGCGTGTGCGCGCTTTCTCGTTTCTTGTTAGACTTCTTGAGAACCATCGATTAACGCTCGCAAGTGCAGGAGGCCATAGGCATGTGCAATGTTTCGCTCAACGGTACTCAACCGTCCGATGCGTCCCTGCGCGTCCTGCGCGCGCTTGAGGCGGCTGGTCTTGAGGCTTGGTACGTGGGCGGTTGGGTGCGCGACGCCCTGATGGGTTGCCCCAGCCACGATGTTGATATGTGCTGTAGCGGCCTGTGGCAGGAGTCCAAGGTGGCGCTCGAGGCCGCTGGTATCGCGGTCGTGGAGTCGGGCATTAAATTTGGCGGAATCACGGCTATTTCCGATTGCGAGCGTATCGAGGTCACCACGTACCGTCTGGATGGCTTTTACACCGATGGTCGCCATCCCCAGAGTGTGGAGCGTGCCGCCTCGCTCGAGGACGATCTGGCGCGCCGCGACTTTACCGTCAACGCTATGGCATGGCATCCCGAGCGCGGGCTTGTCGACCGCTACGACGGCCAGGGTGACTTGGAGCGCAAGCTGATTCGCGCTGTCGGCGATCCCAAGCGTCGCTTTAACGAGGACGCCCTGCGCATGTTGCGTGCGGTGCGCTTTGCCTGCCGCCTGGACTTTATGATTGAGCCCGAGACTAAGCGCGCGCTTGCCGAGTGCGCGCCGCTGCTCGACGCCGTGGCGCGCGAGCGTGTGGGTATTGAGCTTGAGGGCATTCTTTCGACCGGTCATGGGGGAGACGCGATGCTGCGCTACCCCGAGCTCATCTGTGCCTCTGTGCCTGAGCTGGCAGCGGGTCGCGGCTTTGATCAGCGAAGTGTCTATCATGCGTTTAACGTTTACGAGCATATCGCCCGTGTGCTGACGGTGGCAGGGGAGCTTGCGCTGTGCGACGGCGTCGCGCCCTCGTCGAGCCTTATGTGGGCGGCGTTTTTGCACGATGTGTCCAAGCCCGATTGTTTCACGGTCGATCACGCCGGCAGCGGACACTTCTACGGTCATCCCGAGCTCGGCGCCAAGAAAGCGCGCGTCATTATGGATCGCCTGGCGCTCTCGCACGACCTGGTGCGCGACGTGTGCCTGCTCATCAAATATCACGACAAGCCGCTGCGCCCCGAGCGCTCCTGCCTGCTCAATATGATGCGCGCGCTTT
>CABUUE010000307.1 GCA_902494685.1 uncultured Collinsella sp. | reverse complement strand
GGGCACGAGCTGCTTGGTGAGCACCAGGCGGCCGAGCATGGCGAAGCCCATGGCAGGCAGGATGTTGGCGGCAACGCCGCAACCATCAATGATGAAGGACGGGACGAAGTCGAGCAGGCCCTGGATGGCATCGGAGCCCAGATAGAAGGCGCCGCCGCACAGCAGGAAATACTCAAGGCAGCCCCAAAGACCCATGCCCCAATGAACGGCGTAAATGCCTTTAAGGTTTCCCTTGAGGGCGAACCTGTCTGCCATATCGACAAACACGGTGAACAAGGCACTAGTAATGTTGCCGATCGTCAGCGAAAGGACAGCGATGGGCATGGCGAGCGCGATGGCCGTCTCGGTACCCTGACCGAGCTGAATGGCAAACGCGCAGGCGAGCACGCCGCCGATCGTTTCGTTAGGCGGCACGTAGGCGCCGATGGAAACCGAACCCATGAACAGCAGCTCCAGGCTGGCGCCGACGGCAAGACCAGTCTGCAGGTCCCCCAGCACCAGGCCCACGAGCGGGCACAGGACGATGGGGCGGAACGCGTAGAGGGTGCCGAGCTGGTAGTCGAGGCCTCCAAACGCTCCGACTAAGCCGACGAGGATTGCTTGGGTAAGCATGGTTCCTCCAAAATAGGAAATCTCGAGTCATAGCCGGTCACCGTCGCGCGCGCTGTTGATATCAATCCGGAAACTCGACCACACGGCCCGAAGCGTACCTGGTGTGCTGTTAACACCTATGCCAGGCACAAATGATTTGATACCAATTATAGATATGCAGGTTCTTACTATTTAATACCACTCGCTCAGCGGGGTGTTTTTTACCGTAAACGGCAGACGTATCCCATCAGGCGCGCTCTTTGTTTCGATGGCGGACAAGCGCCACCAGAAAGCCATCGCCAAAGGCATCGTATGCCAAGTTGCCTACAATCACCAAAACGATTATCGCCGCGCCCAAAAACTCGTTCCAGCGAAAGACCTCGCCAAAGAGGAGCGCCGACCAGCAGGGAGCGAGCACGACCTCGCTCATGCAAACCAAGTTGGCCGCAAACGCGTTAGTGCGCGCAATCCCCTTGGCATACAGCACACTCGCAAGGCCGCTGCAAAAAAGGCCATGCACCAGCATAAGCCCCCACTCAAAGGGTTTTACGGAGCCTAGGTCGCCGGCAAAATAGACGATCGGCAGTATCGAGATGCCGCAGGAGATGAGCGAGGACACCATGGGCGACGCATCGGGGCGAGAGTTTAAAAAGAAACACAGCCCAAAGGTGGCTCCCGAAATGACGGCAAGCAGGTTGCCGAGCATGCCCTCGGCGCTCAAATCGCCTAAAAAGAAAAGTCCCATACCCGTAAAAGCAACCAACACGGAGGCAATCTTCGCAGGCGAGGGCAACGTGCGAGTTGCGAGCGACTGATACACGATAACAAAAATCATCGAGGTGTACTGCAGAACGATCGCGTTGCCGACCGTCGTGAGCTGGTTGGCAAAGTTAAACGTGGTGCCCGTCACGAAGTTGCAGACGGCCACAAGGACAATAAGACGGCTGACGCGGAGGACGGGCCTACCGACGAGCAGGATAAAGAGCGCCATAAATATTGCCGTAACGGCACCGATCAAAAGAGCTGACTGCGAATTGGCGCGAACGAGGATGCCGATAAAACTCCACAAGAGCGCCGTGCCAAATAGATACATCGCCCCGCTCACGCCATTATCGGGTGGATTGTCAGATCGAATCACGAAGCACCTCCAGCTAACTTTCGGTAATAAAAAACGGCGACCGCAACGGGTCGCCGTTTCCCTTGGGGGCGGAATAAAACGCAGGAACCTACGCCAGCACGCCGAAGAACGCGCCGATGATGCCCACGACCATGGTGGCCACGATCAGCACCATGGGGTTGATCTTCTTGGACAGCAGCCAGTAGTACAGCCAGAAGGCGATCATGCC
>CABUUE010000306.1 GCA_902494685.1 uncultured Collinsella sp. | reverse complement strand
GCGTTCAGTTGGGGCCGCGTCTGCGCGAGGACCTCGGTCTTCCTGTTGCCGTCGTAGGCGACGTGCAGGCTCATGCTCTGGGCGAGGCCCACTGGGGCGTCGGCAAGGGCAAGTTCTCCGTCTTGTGTCTTGGCATCGGTACGGGCATCGGCGGCGCATATGTCGAGAACGGCCGCGTGATGCAGGGCTTCCATGGTGCTGCCGGCCATATGGGCCACATCGAGTGCTCGGCTGCCGCCGGCATTCCCTGCGCCTGCGGGCGTTCCGGCCATCTGGAGTCGGTTGCTTCGGGCACTTCCATTGGTCGAATGTACGATGAGCGTTTTGGCCGCGTCGACCCCAGCCGTCCTTCGGTCGGTCGCGATGTGAACGACCTGTGCCGTGCGGGCGACGCAAAGGCGACCGAGGTCATCCATGACGCCGGCTTTGCGCTGGGGGCCAGCTTGGGCTCGCTCGCTAACATCCTGGACCCTGAGGTCATCGTGCTTTCGGGCGGCGTGATTCACCAAGGTCCCGATTGGCGTTCGCAGACGTGGAAGGATTCGGTGCACGAGGGCTATGCCAGCCAGGCGCTCGATCCGCTTCAGAACACGCCGATCCTCATCGGTTCTCTGGAGGGCGATGCTCCGCTCATCGGTGCCGCTGAGCATCTTCTTGCCTCGTTGAAGTAAACGTATCTGCTGTAGGAGCCTCCCGAGACAACACGCCTCGGGAGGCTGTTCTAAGAAAGGTTGCAGCCTTATGACCGTCGATCCTTTGATTCAATCCCTGAAGGGCAAGCTCGTCGTGAGCGTTCAGGCGTATATGGGCGAGCCGCTTCGTACGCCCGAGACCATGGCGCAAATGTCTCGCGCTTGCGAGCTTGGCGGCGCCGCCGCCATTCGCTGCCAGGGCCTTGCCGACATTGCCGCCATTAAGGGTCGCTGTGAGGTTCCCGTCATCGGCCTGTGGAAGGATGGGCACGAGGGCGTTTACATCACGCCGACGCTGCGTCACGCTCGCGCCTGCGTTGCTGCCGGTGCCGATATCGTGGCGATCGACGCCACCGATCGTCCGCGCCCCGATGGTAAGACGGTCGAGGATACCTTCCGCCCGCTGCACGAGGAGGGTGTGCTCCTGATGGCGGATTGTGCCACCATCGAGGATATTCGCCGTGCTGTTGATATGGGCTTTGACCTGGTATCCACCACGCTTTCTCACGGCGTCGCCGCCATCGACTGCACCATGGCCGATGGCCCCGACCTGCCGCTCCTGCGTCAGGCGACTGAGGAATTCCCCGGCCTTCCCATCATTTGTGAGGGTCGCGTGCATACGCCCGAGGAGGCTCGCGCCGCGATCGATGCTGGCGCCTGGGCCGTTGTCGTCGGCACCGCCATCACGCACCCCACGAGTATTACAAGTTGGTTCAAGGCTGCGCTTGAGGCGTAAGACAGACCTCGTATCCGCTCGGGGCGGTATACTCAATATAGGCAATTGACCGCGCGGGATCCGGGTTGCTGGGTCCCGCGCTTGTTTTCGGGAGGCAGCACATGCAAAAGGGAGATGCCATGGATGCGGCGGAGCGCTCGGAGCGCATCCCCGATATCGTCATCATCACCGGAATGTCCGGATCGGGCCGCACACAGGCCATGCACGTGTTCGAGGACATGGGCTATTTTTGCATCGATAACCTGCCTCCGCGTCTCATCGCCCAGCTTGCCGAGCTCGTCGGCATCAATACGGGCGTGGGCAGGCATCTCGCCGTCACCTGTGACCTGCGCAGCCAGGGCTTGTTCGATGAGCTGCTCGATGCCGTTGCCGCACTCGAGGAGCGCGAGATGAGCTGTGACATCGTGTTTCTCGAGGCCTCTGACGAGGTGCTGATCCGTCGTTATAGCGAAAACCGCCGCCGCCATCCCATTGCCAAACCGGGGGAGACGACGGCCGATGCCATTCAACGCG
>CABUUE010000305.1 GCA_902494685.1 uncultured Collinsella sp. | reverse complement strand
TGCTGCGCGCCGGCGCCATCGAGGCCGGCGACGCCGTGGAGTTCTGTGTGCCCACCGGCAACTTTGGCGATATCTTGGCCGGCTACTACGCCAAGCGCATGGGTCTGCCCGTCGCCAAACTCGTCGTGGCCAGCGACAAGAACAACGTGCTCGCCGACTTCCTGACCACCGGCGTCTACGACCGCAACCGTCCGTTCTTCACCACCATCTCGCCGTCGATGGATATCCTCATCAGCTCTAACCTGGAGCGCATGCTGTACTTCCTGTCCGATGGCGACTGCGAACTCGTTGCCGGCCTTATGGAGCAGCTGGCACAGACTGGTCGCTACGAGGTTCCCGCCGACCTGCTGGCAAAGATTCAGAGCGTCTTTGGCTGCGGTTGGGCCAGCGAAGACGAAGTCCGCGCTGCCATCAAGAGCTGCTGGGATGCGAACGGCTACGTAATCGACCCGCACACTGCTTGCGGCTATCACGTCTTTGAAAAGGTCGCTCCCGCCGAGGGCGCCAAGGCCCGTGTGCTGCTTTCGACCGCCAGCCCCTACAAGTTCCCGCGCGCCTGCTGCGACGCCCTGGGGCTCGACGTTCCCGAGGACGACTTTGAGGCCATGCACGTGCTCGAGCAGGCAACCAACACGGTCGCCCCGGCACAGCTCGCCGAGCTCGAGTCCAAGCCCGTCCGCTTCGAAGACGTCTGCGACGTCGATGAGATGGCCAGCTACGTAGAGCAGGCTGCAAAAAAGATGGCAACCAACTAAACCCCATATAAGGCGCTGGCGAAAGCCGGCGCACTTTCTTTTAATTTGGCTCCCCAGCGCGGTGAGGAGACGGCGTAGGTCGGTTTCACGCTTGCTCCGTCGCGAGTTCCGCACGAGCCGAAGGCCACTAAATGTGGCCTTCGTGCGAGCAGGACTGTCCGAGCAGCGGAGCAAGCGTGAAACCGACCCCCAGGAGGACCAACAACAATGATCAAGATCACCGTCCCCGCCACCAGCGCAAACCTAGGCATTGGCTACGATACCCTCGGCATGGCCGTCAGCCTCTACTCGCACTTTACCTTTGAGCGCGCCGACAAGCTCACCATCACGGGCTGCCCCGAAGAGTTCCAAAACGAGAACAACCTGGTCTATGTGAGCTTTGTCGATGCGCTGGCCGCATGGGGCGAGCCGGCTTTTCCCGTTGCCATCGACATCCAGACCGACGTGCCCGTCGCCCGCGGCCTGGGCTCCAGCTCCACCTGCGTCGTCGCCGGCATCATGGCTGCCGCCGCGTTGACGGGCCATACCGTCGACCGCGCCGAGCTCGTCCGCATCGCCACCGAGGTCGAGGGCCATCCCGATAACGTCGCCCCCGCTATCCTGGGCGGCGCCGTCTGCTCCTTTACGCCGACCGATTCGCTCCCCCAGTGCCTGCGCTACGAGGTGAGCGATCGTTTGCGTTTTATTACCGTGATTCCACCTTACGAGGTGCACACGAGCGAGGCACGCAAGGTCGTGCCGCAGGAGATTCCACTCTCCACCGCCGTGTGGCAGATGGGCCGCATCGCCGGCATGACGCGCGGCTTGGAGACTGGTGACCTGGACCTGATTGCCGCCGCCAACGACGACCGCATCCAGGAGCCCTATCGTCGCCGCCTGATCCCCGACTACAACGCCGTGCGCGACACCTGCCTTAACGGCGGCGCTAAGACCATCTGGATTAGCGGCTCGGGCTCGACCCTCATGGCTGTGACCGACGACACCATCGTGGCAAAGTTCCTGCAGGTCAAGCTGCGTGAGCAGTTCCCCAAGTGTGACACGCACATTCTGACGTGCGACACGGAAGGCGCCCAGATCGAATACCTGTAGTCGCCGTCCCGTATACTCGCCGGGGAGGCCAGGGGGCTTTGCCCCCAAATCGTCCTCGGACATGGCAGGACCCCCGCTGCGCACTTCGTGCGGCGGGGGTCCT
>CABUUE010000304.1 GCA_902494685.1 uncultured Collinsella sp. | reverse complement strand
TTATACATACGTCCCTGCATGCGTTTGTGCAATCTCGCAGGGTCGAGAGCCTGCAGACGAAGGCTATCTATCGAACCTTGGCATTTTTCGCCATTCCGGCCCTGGTGGGCGGTACCTTTCAGATCGTATACTCGGTGCCTGGCCTTTGTGTCGGCATAATGATTAGCATGTTGCTGCTCTATATCATCTGCCAGGAGCAACTGATCTCGACCGACCCGTTGACTGGACTCAACAACCGTAACCGTTTTGAGACCTATATGCTGTCGCTCTTTTCAAATGTGGATCAGGCCGAAGATGTATATCTGCTTATGATGGACGCTGACGGCTTTAAGCAGATTAACGATCGCTATGGACATGTGGAGGGTGACCATGCTCTTCAGGTAATATCCGCTGCGCTCAAAGAGGTCTGCTCGGCGTCTGGTGGCTTTATCGCGCGTTATGGTGGCGATGAGTTCGTGGTGCTCCAAAAGGCAGCGGCGGAACAGGATATCATGCATCTGTGCGCGACAATCAACGACGAGCTCGCGCATGCCGAGGTGCCGTATGCATTGCGGATGTCCATCGGTTGCGCGCGGGTCGGCGATAGCGTTGATACCTGGCAAGACTTACTTCGCGCTGCCGATGCAGAGCTCTATCGCGTCAAGGCCGAGAAAAAGAAAGCCGGCGTACAAATACGCTAGAAAAGGGGCGCACGACCGTGTTTGGTCGTGCGCCCCTTTTGCGTTTGTGGGGGGCCGCCGGCCATAATGCCCAGGCGCGGTGCGGCAAGACGGGCGTCTGCCGCCGCGACTCGGTACGAAATCAACGAGAACCAGTGTGCTCCATTAAGCTAAAGTATGCGAATGCCCTCCCTAAAAAGGTGAGCTCGCCAGGCTTTTTTGGGCCTGTTGACGATGATGATGCCGCCGCAGACCAACAGCAGGGCAACGATGACGGTAACGGGGCTCGTGCCCGCGCCTTCGCCGAGCAGTAGCGCGCTCAGCAGCACACCAAAGACGGGGTTCATAAACCCAAAGACCGAGACGCGGCTGACGGGGTTGACGGCAAGCAGGCGCGACCACAGCGAGTAGGCGACCGCGGAGATAAGCGCCATGTAGATGATGAGCACGATGGCGGGGACAATCGCCGTGGGGGAGAGCGCGCCACCCATCAAAAAGCCGATGGCGGTGAGGACCAGGCCGCCGACTAAAAACTGCCAGCCGGCAAGCAAAACACCGTCGTGCTTGCGCGAGAAGATGCCGATCAGGCAGGTCGAAAGAGCACCCGCGACAGTGGAGGCTAGGATAAAGCCCTCGCCATCGAGCCTGAAGCCAAAGGTGCCATCTGCGCCCGAAAGGTTGACGAGCGCGACGCCGGCAAAGCCCAGCGCACAGCCAAGCACCTTGGCCGTATTGAGCTTCTCGGTGTGAAATGCCAGGGCGGCAAAGAGGGTTGCGAGGAAGTTGGCGCTGGCCTCGATGATGGAGCTCGACATGGCGCTGGCGCGCGAGAGGCCCAGATAGAAAAAGAAGTACTGCCCGATAGTCTGGAAGAGCGACAAGACAAAGATGGGCTTGATGTCGCGCGCTTGCGGTATGAGGGGGCGGCGTTGGGCCGCGCTCATCCCAACGATAACCAGGGCGCCGGCAAGCGTAAAGCGTAAACCTGCAAAGAGCAGCTGCGAAGCGCTGTCGTGCGCCGGGATACCAAAGAGTGCGTAGCCGATCTTGATGCAGGGAAAGGCCGATCCCCAGAGTGCACAGCAAACAAGACAGCCCAGGATGAGTCCGGGCAGGGTGGCGAGATACGGCTTGCGGCTTTCCATGATGTCCTTCCTACATGCGCGAAGCAAAAAAGAACCCGCCACCGGATGTGTCGGTGGCGGGTGTTGTTACCCGAAGGGATTGTACCCGATGGGAAAGGTTTAAGCGAAGTAGGCCACGCCGCTCTCAAAGATCGGCATGAACTT
>CABUUE010000303.1 GCA_902494685.1 uncultured Collinsella sp. | reverse complement strand
TGATGGCAAGCACAGTAACGACGCAATTGTTCCTGCTTCTGTTGCGAAGAGCCCGACGACGCGCGCGCTACTGCTTCGTGATGGTAGCCAAGAGCCGATTGATGACCTTGAATATGACTACTTGGTGCACTTGGCGCATGACTTTGAACTGATCTACGAAGGCGAATCTCAAAAGCGCGAGGAGCGCCATATCGCTCAGACGCTCCAGATCGGCATGAGAAATTCCCTAGGGGATGTTCCGGGTATCGCAACCGATTCGGTGTACCTGTCGGCCACGAACTCGGCGTTGGTCGGCGGCGATTTCTATACGCTCATCCGTCTTCCCGACGATTGCGCCGTCATGATTCTGGGTGATGTGTCTGGCAAAGGCATTGAGGCCGCATCGATGTCCGCGCTCGTCAAGACGGCCCTGATGGCATATGCCTGGGAGGGCGCTGGACCGGCCCGCATGGCACGCTCGCTCAATAGCATGCTCATGGGCTTTTCGAGGGTCGAGACGTTCGTGACAGCCTTTATCGCCAAGATTGACCTTAAAGCCGGACGCGCAACGTATTGTTCGGCGGGCCATCCTCCGACCATGGTCATCAGGCCAGAGTCGATGCCGCTGGGTGGCGGCGAGACTCGTGGGGGAGAGGTCGAGCTGCTTGGATGCCAATCGGGCGTAATCGGTGCCTTTGAGAGCATGGTGTACGAGACAGGCGTGTTTACGTTCGCTCCTGGCGACATGCTCTTCATGTATACGGATGGAACGATTGAGGCCCGCGACCGTACCGGAGCGTTCTTTGGCGAGCAGCGCTTGCGCGACCTTCTGCTTTCTGTTTCGGGGGAGGGCGTGTCGGGCATTTGCGGCAAGGTCTTGGGCGAGCTTGACCGATTTACCGAATCGGCGCTGGACGATGACATTGCATTGGTGTCCCTTGAGTTTTTACGGGGTCGTTCATAGACGACGCTGGGCGGGCTGAATCCGTACGGTTGGGGAAACGAATGCATCGAGTGGGCTTTTTTGGGGAACCATGGTCGTATGAATGAGTGGAATGACATAGCGGTTTTGACGCCACCAGGCGATATCGACATCGCCACGGTGCCTGCGCTGCGTCGGCGGTTGGATGCTTTGATTGGCCGCGGCGTGCGTCGTGTCGTCATCAACTGTCAGGCTGTCAGCTTTATCGATTCGACGGGCTTGGCATTCCTGCTTACGCGCGCTCGTGAGCTCATGAGGCGAGAAGGCTTGCTTTCGCTCGTCAATGCATCAGGTGAAGTTGTTCGCTTTTTGGAGATTGCTCGTCTTGTCGATATCCTTCATGTCGCGGGGCCGGCACGGGAGTCTATTCCCGCTATTCCGGTGGGGGAGCTGCCTCGCTGGAGTAAGAGCGTCGAGGTCCGTCAGGGTATCGAGAATCTTCCATACTACCGACATCGCATCGCCGAACTCCTTGAATCGCTTCCGTTGCGCCGTGACGAGCGCTACGATGTCGCATTGGCGTCGGGGGAGGCGCTGGGTAATGCCTATGACCATGCGGGCGGTATCGGGTGCGTCCTGACGGTTCAAGCCTATGGCGATCGCGTTGTGGTTGAGGTGCTTGATCGAGGTGCCGGCTATTCTATCGATGAAACGAGCGAGCCGGTTGCATCTGAGGAACGTGGCCGTGGTATCAAGCTTATGCGTATGCTCGTCGATAACGTGGAGGTTGCTCGTCGTACGGACGGCGCCGGCACGCGCGTGCAGATGGTGAAGCTGTTTAGCGGAGCGCTGGAATCGTGTGCCTAGCCAATCGCTTAGCGCGTTTGGCTACTAAGAACATGCGGCAGACAAGTTTTTTGAAAAAAGTACTTGCGTCTTTTGGACAACTCGCGTAAATTAATAACCCGCAAGCGGACATGGCTCAGTTGGTAGAGCACAACCTTGCCAAGGTTGGGGTCGCGGGTTCGAGCCCCGTTGTCCGCTCCAT
>CABUUE010000302.1 GCA_902494685.1 uncultured Collinsella sp. | reverse complement strand
CGCGTGAGCCCGCTCTACCGCCAACTCCAGACCTCGATGGACCACCTCAACGGCGTGGTACAGGAAGACCTCACCGCCGTGCGTGCCGTCAAGGCCTACGTTCGTACCGAGCACGAGGAGGCCAAGTTCGACACCGTCAATACCGAGCTCGCGCGCACTGCGACAAAGACCTTTGGCAGCGCGGTGCTCAACCTGCCGGTGTTTCAGCTGTCGATGTACGTGGCTGCGCTCTCCATCCTGTGGATTGGCGGCCGCATGATTCTCGCCGGCAAGCTGGGCGTGGGCTCGCTCACGGGCTTTATGAGCTACGTGCTGCTGATCATGAATTCGCTCATGATGATTTCCAACGTGTTTTTGCTGCTCACGCGCGCTCTTACGAGTGTGGGCCGTATCGCCGAGGTGCTCGATGAGGAGCCCTTTATCGCCAACCCCGCGGGAGACCTCGCGATTGCGGCGCCAGCGGACGGCAGTATCGAGTTTCGCGACGTTTCCTTTAAATACCGCACGGATGCAGCCGAGGATGTGCTCGAGCATATCGACCTTCGCATCGAGAGCGGCTCGACGGTGGGCATCCTCGGCGGCACGGGCTCGGGCAAGAGCTCACTTGTGCAGCTGATTGCGCGCCTGTACGACGCTACCGAGGGCGCCGTGCTTGTGGGCGGACGTGACGTGCGTGACTACGACCTCGCGACCCTACGCGACGCCGTGGGCATTGTGCTGCAAAAGAACGTGCTGTTTACGGGCACCGTGCGCGAGAATCTGCAGTGGGGCAATCCGCAGGCGTCGGACGATGAGCTCCTCGCGGCTTGCCGCGCGGCGTGCGTGGACGAGTTCCTTGATCGCATCGGCGGGCTGGACGGCGAGTTGGGCCAAGGCGGCGCCGGTGTCTCGGGTGGCCAGAAGCAACGCCTGTGCATCGCGCGCACGCTGCTCAAGCATCCGCGCGTGCTCATTTTTGATGACTCCACCAGCGCGGTCGATATGGCGACCGACGCAAAGATTCGCGAGCACATCGCTCGGATTCCCGATGCGACCGTGCTCATCATCGCCCAGCGCATCGCGAGTGTCATGGATGCCGATCGCATTGTGGTATTGGACGACGGTCGTGTCCACGGCGTGGGCACGCACGAGGAACTGCTAGCGGGCGACAACATATACCAGGAGATTTATGCCTCGCAGATGGAGTTTGCGAGGAACGCGGACGCCGGCGACGGCAGCGACGATGGTTGCGCGAATGATCCGTTTTCCTCCGTCGTATGCGGATCACCCTTGGAAGGGGGTGAGCGCCATGCCTAAGACCGCAGCCCAAGCACGCCCGGCCGACCTCAAGCGCACTGTACGCCGCTTGCTCTCCTACATGGGGCATGCCAAGTTCTCGTTGCTCGCGGTGGGCGTGCTCGCCTCCGTTGCCGCCATCGCGAGCCTCGCCGGCACCTACATGGTGCGCCCCATCGTTAACGGTTTGGCCACGGGCGGGGAGGAACTGCTCGCCAAGCAGGTCATCCTGACGGCGATCATCTACGCTGCGGGCGTGCTCTCGGCCCTGGGCTACTCGCAGATTATGGTGCGCGCGGCCCAACACGTGGTGTCCGATATTCGCCGCGACCTGTTCGCGCACATCCAGACGCTGCCGCTCAGTTATTTTGACAGCACGCGCTCGGGCGACATCATGAGTTTTTTCACCAACGACGTCGACACCGTCTCCGAGGCGCTCAACAACAGCTTTGCCAACGTGATTCAGGCCGCCATTCAGGTTGTGGGCACCACGGCTATGCTCATCATCCTTAACTGGCAGCTCACGATTATCACACTCGTGTGCGATGCGGCCATTGTGCTGTATGCGCGCTACTCGGGCGCGCGCTCTAAGCGTTTCTTTGCCGCCCAGCAGGCATCGCTTGGCGACCTGGACGGATATATCGAAGAAATGGTCTCGGGCCAAAAGGTCATCAAGGTCTTTAACCGTGAGGCAGCGAATGTCGTCGGCTTCACCTG
>CABUUE010000301.1 GCA_902494685.1 uncultured Collinsella sp. | reverse complement strand
TCACGACCGCACCGGCATTGCCGCCGGCGTGTAGAAGGGAATCACCATGGCACAGGAATTCACTTTTACCGTTAACGGCGTGGAGCGCACGACGACTCAGAACAAACCGCTGCTGCGCTACCTGCGGGACGACCTGCATATTCACTCCGCCAAGGACGGCTGCTCCGAGGGCGCGTGCGGTACCTGCACCATCCACGTGGACGGTGCGGCCGTCAAGGCGTGCGTGCTGACCACCGCGCTTGCCGCCGGCCGTAACATCGTAACCGTCGAGGGCCTGCCCGAGGACGTGCGCGAGGCCTTTGTGTACGCCTTTGGCGCCGTGGGCGCCGTGCAGTGCGGCTTTTGCATCCCCGGCATGGTCATGGCGGGTGCGGCACTCATCGCCGAGGACCCCGAGCCCACCGAGGAACAGATCAAGTACGCCATTCGCGGCAACGTCTGCCGTTGCACCGGCTACAAGAAGATTATCGAGGGCATTTCGCTGGCAGCCGCGGTGCTCCGCGGCGAAAAGCAGATCGACGAGGACCTGGAGCGCGGCGATGACTACGGCGTGGGCAAGCGCGCCTTCCGTATCGACGTGCGCAAGAAGGTGCTCGGCGAGGGCAAGTACCCCGACGACATCGACGAGCTCGACCAGCCGGGCCTGACCTATGCCAGCGCCGTGCGCTCGAAGTACCCGCGTGCCCGCGTGCTCTCCATCGATACCTCCAAGGCCGAGGCCCTGCCCGGCGTGGTGGGCATTCTGCGCGCCGAGGACGTGCCGGTCAACCAGGTCGGCCACCTTATCCAGGACTGGGACGTCATGATCGCCCAGGGCGATATCACCCGCTGCGTGGGCGATGCCATCGTGCTGGTGGTTGCCGAGGACGAGGCGACGCTCGAGAAGGCCAAGAAGCTCGTCAAGGTTGATTACGAGCCTCTGGAACCCGTGCGTAACATCGCCGAGGCCAGGGCTGCCGACGCTCCGCGCCTGCACGACAGCTTCTTTGCCTTTGGCAACACGGTGGAGCTCAAGGACAACGTATGCCAGAGCCGTCACGTGACGCGTGGCGACGCCGCCAAGGCGCTGGCGGAGAGCGCGTTCACCGTGACGCAGCGCTTTACTACGCCCTTTACCGAGCATGCTTTCTTGGAGCCCGAGTGCGCCGTCGCCTTCCCGTACAAGAACGGCGTCAAGGTGCAGTCGACCGACCAGGGCGCCTACGACACGCGTAAAGAGTGCGCCCACATGTTTGGCTGGGATAGCGAGCCCGAGCGCGTGGTCGTCGAGACCATGCTCGTGGGCGGCGGCTTTGGCGGCAAGGAGGACGTGTCCATCCAGCACCTGGCCGCGCTCGCCGCATATAAGTTCCAGCGTCCCGTGAAGTGCAAGCTCGCGCGTGCCGAGTCGCTCGCGTTCCATCCCAAGCGCCACGCCATGGACGGCACCTTTACACTGGGCTGCGACGCCGAGGGCAACTTTACCGGCCTGGATTGCGAGATCAACTTTGATACCGGCGCCTACGCGTCGCTGTGCGGCCCGGTGCTCGAGCGCGCCTGTACGCATGCCGTCGGCCCCTACAAGTACCAGAATACCGACATTCGCGGCTTTGGCTACTACACCAACAACCCGCCCGCCGGCGCGTACCGCGGCTTTGGCGTTTGCCAGTCCGAGTTTGCGCTCGAGAGCCTGATCGACCTGCTGGCCGAGAAGGTCGGCCTGGATCCGTGGGAGATTCGCTACCGTAACGCCATCGAGCCGGGCGAGGTTCTGCCCAACGGGCAGATTGCCGACTGCTCCACGGCGCTGAAGGAGACGCTGCTCGAGGTCAAGGATGCCTACTATGCGCATCCCGGACACGCCGGTATCGCCTGCGCCATGAAGAACGCCGGCGTGGGCGTGGGCCTGCCCGATGCCGGCCGCTGCAAGATTCGCGTCGAGAACGGCGTGGCCGTGGTCTATGCTGCCACGTCCGACATCGGCCAGGGCTGCAACACGGTCTTTTTGCAGGACG
>CABUUE010000300.1 GCA_902494685.1 uncultured Collinsella sp. | reverse complement strand
CGGGCACGCGAGGGAGCCTCGAGACGAGAGGAGCTCGAGGACGACCATGACCAAGAGCATTAGCAGGAGCCAGATGAGGCTCATCGCATCGACCAACGCGATATTCGGCGCCGACGAGGCGTGCGCGATGCTGCGCATCAGCCGCGACGCCATGTACCGGCTCACCAATATGCCTCAAACATGCTGGAACTGCCACAAGGCCATCAAGCCACAACACAAAGGAAGTGCGCTTCTCGTTGCTCCACACTGTTCTTTAATAGGGGAGAACGAAAAGCAATCAACAGCAAAGCGCCGGGGCCACCGATGGCTATATGGAAGGAAAATGCCTATTTTCGATTCCAAAGGTCGGCATCACTGGTAGGCATATCATCATCCTCGAATTCGCCAAGGTAGGTGTAATGGTGATAGCGTTCCCCATCATACTCGTACCCAGTGTAGTCATAACCTCTCTGAGTAACCCCTTGATAAGGCTTGAACTCCGCCTCAGCCTCTTCTTTGGTGTAGTGGTCAGCATCGAACCAAACGCCCTCGGTCTTATCATCGCCCCAGCCGAGCTTTTTGCCCTTGAATACGTGTCTCATGGTATCCACACTTTCACTAATGACTCCCGTTTAGGCTATTGTAGCACTCTCCCATTCAGCTCGTTCGTCTTTTCGGCATATCCAACCAACTGTCTTGTCTTCAGATGCCCCGACGTCCCCACGGCGTCCATCCCCGTCGTCGCGAAGCTGATGCCCGAGCTTCATTTGGCCCCATTTCCGCTCATAAGTACCTTGAGGCTACGGAACGTGCCCGAAGCGATAACACCGCTCAACGACAACTCCCGCGAAGTGACGGCTGTGGCCTCCTTCAGCGCCGAACGCGAGTTGAACGCGTGTTACATTCGCGCCGTGCGCCACAACGCGCTCATGCCATCCACCGGCGCAAGCGCCAAGAACCCGTAAAACCAACAGCTCGTGCACGGCCACGAACCCGCGCCCACGTCGCCTCCGCTTACGACGAGCCTAGCTTGCTTGGCGGGCATCCACCCAAGACACGCATTGGACGGCGTTGCACCAACAGCAAGCAATAACCCAGAGGCGCTCCTCATTTGCATTATGCCTAATGAAGAGCGCCTCTATTTGGGTTAAATGCAATATGCGATAACGAAACCCCCGAAGTCAGTACTCATTTCCGACGTCTATGAACACCAGCCAATCGATACTCAAAACGTCGTGAGTACAATTTGAGTACCAACCTGAGCGATCCCTTGCGAGCAAAAGCAATCTGCCGGTCAGCATTAATTTGAAATGAATTGATGGCGTTGCTTCGGTAATTGAAAGCACTTTAAAACGTACCAGTAAACAATTATCCCAGCTAAACTGCTTGAGAGATTGCGTAGCTGGCTTGTATATACCATATACACCACAGTCCGCAGACACCCATGGCATGTAAATAAAAAAAGAGGGAGGCTGTTTCCGACCTCCCTCGCAAAGGGCTATCTACTATTCCCACTCGATCGTTGCCGGCGGCTTGGACGTGCAATCCAGTACCACGCGGTTGATCTGGCGGCATTCGTTGGTGATGCGCGTGGAGATCGTGGCGAGCACGTCATAAGGCACGCGCGACCAGTCGGCGGTCATGGCGTCCTCCGAGCTGACCGGGCGCAGGACGATGGGGGAGCCGTAGGTGCGCTCGTCGCCTTGGACGCCCACCGAGTGAACGTCGGCGAGTAGCACGACCGGGCACT
Organism: uncultured Collinsella sp.; assembly: GCA_902494685.1. GTDB lineage: Bacteria > Actinomycetota > Coriobacteriia > Coriobacteriales > Coriobacteriaceae > Collinsella. The sequence continues at coordinate 277 of CABUUE010000300.1, read as the reverse complement.
GCCAGATGTCGCGGTCGAGGCCGGCGCGGGAGAGCTCTTCGCGGGCGATGGCGTCGGCCTCGCGCAGCAGGTCGAGGCGTTCCCTGGTGATTTCGCCGATGATGCGGATGCCCAGGCCCGGACCGGGGAAGGGCTGGCGCCAGACGATCTCGTCAGGCAGGCCGAGCTCGGTGCCGATGGCGCGCACCTCGTCCTTGAAGAGGGTGCGCAGCGGTTCGATGAGCTGGAACTTGATGTCCTTGGGGAGCCCGCCGACGTTGTGGTGGGACTTGATGTT
>CABUUE010000299.1 GCA_902494685.1 uncultured Collinsella sp. | reverse complement strand
CTCGAGCCGTCATTCGAATCAGGCGTCGGCGAGGGCGCCGGCGTGGGCTCGGGCTGCACGGGCGTCGCGGCGGCAGCCTCGTCCTCAGCGATATAAACCAAGCAGTCCTTTAGCTCGTTGCGGTAGCGGTTCTTCCAGCCCTCATGATACTGGGGCTGACTCGAAAACTTAGTGGCGACATTGTTGACTACGCTATTGGAAAGCGCCGTCACAAACTCGCGATCGGACATATCGTTGGAAAGATTCGCCCAGCGGAAAAAATCCCTGCAGCCACCAGTGCCGCACATGTTGGTAATGCTCCACACCATGCCCTTGACGCAGTCAGCGCGGCCCGAAATATCAATACCCAGGCCGCTCTTGAGCCACGCCTCGGTCACCGCATAGTACGAGTTGTACGCATAAGCATCTTGAAGTGCTGAGAACTCAACAGGATCGGTGTTGTAAGCACCCTGGAAGGCCTCCTGCGCAATACGGCCCAACTCGGTGAGCTGGCCGTTCTCGTACATGGCATTGCTCGTGTTGGAAATCTCGCTGCCGCGATCAATCGCATCCTTGAGCATGCTGTACTTGGCAGAATCGTAGTTGTAAACCTGCTTCATAAACGGAATGAGCGACCAGCGGCGATCAAACTGATAGTAACCCAGTGCGTTATAGCCGTCACCATACGAAAATCCCTGGTTGTAGTTACCATGGCTCTCGTACTTGGTAAAGTACTTCATCTCGGGAGTCACGTTGACAAACGAAACGCCCTGGACCGACCTCAGCACGCCCGAGAAGGACTGCTGGGTGTAGAGACCCTTATCGATATCGGTGGCATCCGAGGCAATGCCCGGCGTGGGCTCCTCGGCAGCGGCGGGTGCCGGCGCGGAAACGGCGCCAAACGAAAGCGCCAGCGTCAGGCCCGCGACAATAGCAGAATGCTTGGGCTGCATAAGATCCTCCCTGCATTGGTGTAGTTAAAGTTCAGTTTGCAAAGATAAAAGATAGTATTGCAGCTCGCCCGTTGTTACACAACAACCCCTCGGTAAACGGCAACAACCCTCCGCGAAATCTTAAGGAATTGCGCTCAACCTACAGCTTAATGTCAAAGTTGATCTCGGGAACGGCGGCCAGGTCGGCCAACGTCACGCCGTCGACGTACTTTTCGATCACGTCGTCCAGGCCGCGCCAGAACTTGACGGTCGAGCAAAGATCGCTGCGAGTGCAGCTGTTGTCGATGCCATCGCACGCCACTGGAGCCGTGCTGCCCTCGACGGCGCGCAGGATGTCGCCGGCACGCACCTCGGCCGGATCCTTGGCCATCATGTAGCCGCCGCCCTTGCCGCGCACGCTCTTAAGCAGGCCCGCCTTCATAAGCGGACGGACCAGCTGCTCCAAATACTTTTGCGAGATATGCTCGCGGTCGGCGACCTCGCGCAGGGCGATCTTGCCCTCGGCGTCACCAAGCGCTGCGATATAGATCATCAGTCGGAGGGCATAGCGGCCCTTGGAAGAAATGAGCATACCTACCCTCCCATCGTTGCCGGGACAACATAACCAGGTTTGTTTGCCCCAAATCTTAAGTAAATGGGACAAACACAACAGGTTATTTTGTCCCAGAATTTGAAAAGTCGAGTGGATTAGTCGGGTTTTCCCTTGACTAACGCCGAACCCATAGTAACTTTATTCCGAGAAGATTCCTAGGGTTTAGTACACCTATGAGTACACCATATACAGAGAGGGACAGCATGAGCGCAAATCCGCTGCTTTCCATCGAAGGTCTGACCGCCTCCGTGGACGAGAAGACCATCCTCCACAACGTCAACCTCAACGTCGCCGCCGGCGAGACCCACGTGTTGATGGGTCCCAACGGCGCTGGCAAGTCCACCCTCGGCCACCTGGTCATGGGCGACCCCATTTACACGGTCAACGACGGCCGCATCGTCTTTGACGGCCAGAACATCACCGAGCTCACCACCGACAAGCGCTCGCGCGCCGGCCTGTTCCTGAGCTTCCAGGCCCCGGTCGAGATCCCGG
>CABUUE010000298.1 GCA_902494685.1 uncultured Collinsella sp. | reverse complement strand
GCGTCGGCATGGCCGCGTCTATGGCCGCTGTGCTGCTTTCGGCCGGCGCCAAGGGCAAGCGCTTCTGCCTGCCGCACTCCAAGGTCATGATTCACCAGCCCAGCGGCGGTGCCCAGGGTCAGCAGACCGAGATTGAGATCGTTGCCGAGGAGATCAAGAAGACCCGTCGCGAGCTCAACCAGATCCTGTCCGACGCCTCGGGCCAGCCCATCGAGAAGGTCCAGGCCGATACCGAGCGCGACAACTACCTGACCGCTGCCGAGGCCCTCGACTACGGCTTGATTGACCGTATCGTCACCTCGCGCGATCTCGCCGCGAAGGATGCCTAGGATGGCAGGAAACATGCAGGACAACTTTGACGAGAACGGCAACCCTATCCGCTGCTCCTTCTGCGGAAAAGAGCAGGGCCAGGTCCGTCGCCTCGTAAAGGGCCCGACCAACATCTTTATCTGTGACGAGTGCGTCGCCGCTTGCTCCGAGATTCTGGAGGAGTCGCTGGCTTCGGACTTTATGGACGCTGCCCGCAACGGCAAGCTGCCAGGCTTCCTCAACGACCACGGCCAGGCTGCTGGGCAGCCCGCCGTGGACTCCGAGACCGAGGGCTTTGAGCTCGAGGACGACCGCCAGGTCATCACGCACGTGCCGACGCCGCACGAGATCTATGACGAGCTTTCGGCCTATGTCATGGGTCAGGAGGACGCCAAGCGCGCTATGTCGGTTGCCGTGTACAACCACTATCGCCGCGTGATCGAGGGCGGCGCTGCGGTGTCCGCTTTTGACGGCGGCATGGGCTCGCAGTTCGACAACGATATGGACGAGGTGGAGCTCGCCAAGTCAAACATCTTGCTGCTCGGTCCCACTGGTACCGGCAAGACCCTGTTGGCCCAGACGCTCGCGCGCATCCTCGAGGTGCCGTTTGCCATCGCCGATGCCACCGCACTCACCGAGGCCGGTTACGTGGGCGAGGACGTGGAGAACATCCTGCTTAAGCTCATCAATGCTGCCGATGGCGATATCGAGCGCGCGCAGGTTGGCATTATCTACGTGGACGAGATTGATAAGATCGCCCGCAAGGCCGAGAACCTCTCCATTACCCGCGATGTCTCGGGCGAGGGCGTTCAGCAGGCGCTGCTTAAGATCCTTGAGGGCACGGTGGCAAGCGTTCCGCCCACCGGCGGCCGCAAGCATCCCCAGCAGGAGCTGCTGCAGATCGACACGACCAACATCCTGTTCATCTGTGGCGGTGCCTTTGTAGGCCTGGACAAGATCATTGCCGATCGCGTTGGCAACAAGGGTGTGGGCTTCAACTCCGAGATCGCCGGCCCCACCTCGGTCGACGAGAACGACCTGCTGCGTCAGGTGCTCCCGCAGGATCTCAACGCCTTTGGCATGATCCCCGAGTTCGTGGGCCGTACGCCCGTCGTCACCCAGACGCGGGCGCTCGACGAGGATGACCTGGTGTCGATCCTGACGGAGCCCAAGAACGCCGTGGTGCGCCAGTACCGTAAGATGTTCCAGCTCGAGGACGTTGAGCTTGAGTTTGAGGATGCCGCCCTGCACGAGATCGCCCGTATGGCGCTTGCCCGCAAGACCGGCGCCCGCGGCCTGCGTTCCATCTGCGAGGACGTGCTGCAGCAGACGATGTTCGACCTGCCCAGCGAGGAGGGCGTTTCCAAGGTCATCGTGACCGAAGCCTCCGTAAAGGGCGAAGAGCAGCCCCAACGCATCTACGGTTAAATAGCTTGAATCCAGGCCCCGCGGCAACCACCGCGGGGCCTGCCATTTAGGGACAGGTTTATTTTGGTCGGTTTTATATGGGCAACTGTCGTTTCCCCTGATAAAACCTACCAAAATAAACCTGTCCCTTTTCGGCAGGTATGCCTGTGCTATTCTGTGAGATTGTCAAGTTAGTACCTTCAGACTGAAGTAATCGATACCTAAGGCGTGTCCGCCTGCTTGGTTTTCGCTCGGTCAGGTCCTGGGCTCGCACGAAGAGCACATTTAGTGCTCTTCGGCTCG
>CABUUE010000297.1 GCA_902494685.1 uncultured Collinsella sp. | reverse complement strand
AGAAGAGGGCTTGACGCGCAGAATCTCGGTGTACAGGGCAGCGTAGTTCTCGACGAGCTGCTGCTCAGAGAAGGACTTCTTGCCCAGGGGCACGTGGCAGATGCCGTAGCGGTCGGCGCGGTACTCAACGCGGCCAGCCTTGAGCTCGGAGACCATCTTGGCGACGTCCATGGTCACGGTGCCGAGCTTGGGGTTCGGCATGAGGCCACGGGGACCAAGGATCTTACCGATGCGGCCAACCTTGGCCATCATGTTCGGCGTAGCGATAGCGGCGTCGAAGTTGATCTCGCCCTTCTGAATCTGGGCGACGAGCTCGTCGGAACCGATGATGTCGGCGCCGGCAGCCTCAGCCTCACGGGCCTTCTCGCCCTCGGCGAAGACGGCAACACGAACGGTCTTGCCGGTGCCGTGGGGCAGGGAGATGGAACCACGGATGTTCTGGTCAGCCTTACGAGTATCGATGCCCAGACGGAAGTGAGCCTCGACGGTCTCGTCGAACTTTGCAGTGTCGAGCTCCTTGATGAGCTTGGCAGCCTGAAGGGGGGTGTAGAGCGTGGCGCGGTCGATCTTCTCGGCAGCGGCGTTATAGCTCTTACCATGCTTAGCCATGTGCATTACCTCCTGTGGTTAAACGGGCGTGAGCCCTCCCACATCGTATCGTGTGCCCTATTGCACACATTTAACGGGCGCCCCGGTCGGAGCACCCGCCGTTACCATAAGAAATCGCTACTCAGCGATGGTGACGCCCATGGAACGGGCGGTACCGGCGATGATCTTCTTGGCGGCGTCAATGTCGTTGGCATTGAGGTCCGGCATCTTGATCTCGGCGATCTTGGTGAGCTGCTCCTGGGAGAGCTGACCAACCTTGTCAGCCTGGGGCTTAGCGGAACCAGACTTGAGGTTCAGCTCCTTCTTGATAAGGTGAGCCGCCGGCGGGGTCTTGGTGATGAAGGAGAAGGACTTGTCCTCGTAGACAGAGATCTCAACGGGGATGATGTCACCCTTCTTGTCCTGCGTCTCGGCGTTAAAGGCCTGGCAGAACTGCATGATGTTCACGCCAGCAGCGCCCAGGGCGGGGCCGACGGGAGGAGCGGGGTTTGCTGCACCAGCAGGAATCTGGAGCTTAATGACGTTGGCAACCTTCTTCTCAGCCATGGTCATTCCTTTCGAATCACGAGTGTGAAGTACTTGCTATATCGTAAGCACGCACGTGTTAGAAGCACTCCTGAGATGAGCAGTCACAGAAGAAGCACGCTCGCGCGAACGGACGAAAACTTAAGCGATGACAGCGACCTGGTTAAAGTCGAGCTCGACCGGCGTCTCGCGGCCAAAGATCATCAGCGTGACCTTGAGCTTGCCAGCCTCGGTGTTAACCTCGGAGACCTTGCCATCAAAGTCGGTAAGCGGGCCATCGGTGACGCGGACGGACGTACCGACCTCAATATCAACCGAGGTGCGCTTGGGCGAATCGCCCTTACCGGGACGACGAGTCATCTTGTTGTACTCGTCGCGGGAAAGCGGAGCGGGCTTGCCGTTGCCGCCTAGGAAACCGGTGACGCCAGGCGTGTTACGAACACACGTCCAAGCATCGTCATCCATCTCCATGCGGACCAGGACATAACCCGGGAAGATCTTGGAATCCTTGGTCTCACGCTTGCCACCCTCTTTAATCTCGGTGACGCGCTCCATAGGAATCTCGATATCAAAGATACGGTCCTGCATGCCCATAGTCTCGATGCGATGCTCGAGATCGGACTTAACGCGGTTCTCGTATCCAGAGTAAGTGTGAACGACGTACCAACGCTTAGACATGGTTTAGCCCCTCAATCCAGAGAACAGAGCAAGAGCCTCGCCAAAGCCAGCATCGAGCAGAGCGATGACGACGCCGACGACGATCAGAGAAGCGCAAACAACAACCGAGTAGTTCACGAGCTCCTTCTTATCGGGCCACGTGACACGCTTCATCTCGGACTTGACCGAAGCGAAATACTTCTTGGTGCGGGCGAAGAAACCAGGCTTCTCGTTCTTCTTGGACTTCGCAGCCTTCTCGTTCTT
>CABUUE010000296.1 GCA_902494685.1 uncultured Collinsella sp. | reverse complement strand
GCCGACAGGTCCAGGACATGTGGCAGGCTCGCGACGGCACCGAGCGCCGCGCTCGGCACCTCGCCGACCTCGATCACGATCTTCTCGCCCATCTGAATCATGCGCTTGAGTTCGTCGTTGGTGCCCTGCGCCAGCACGCGCCCGCCGTCCATGATCATGATGCGGCTGCAGATCTGCTCGACTTCCTCCATATAATGGCTGGTATACACCACCGTGGCGCCCTCGTCGCGCAGGCGGCAGATGCCCTCCAGGATGGCGTTGCGGCTCTGTGGGTCGACCGCCACCGTGGGCTCGTCAAAGAAGATGAGCTCGGGCTTGTGCGCGATGCCGCAGGCGATGTTGAGGCGACGCGCCAGGCCGCCCGAGAGCTTGCCGGGGCGAAACTTGGCAAAGTCGCCCAGGCCGACAAAGTCGATTGCCTCGTCCACGAGCGCGCGACGGCGCTTGCGGTCGTTGACGTAGAGACTGCAGAAATAGTCGATGTTCTCGCGCACGGTGAGCTCGTCGAACACCGCCACCTGTTGCGGCACCACGCCGATGCGGCGCTTGAGGTCGTAGCGGGCGGGCGTCATGGGCTCGCCAAAGAGCTCGATGGTGCCTTTGTCGTAGGCAAGCAGCTGCAGGATACAGTTGATGGACGTGGTCTTGCCCGAACCGTTGGGTCCGAGCAGGCCAAAGATCTCGCCGGGGGCGATACTCAGGTTAAAGTGGTCGAGCGCGATAAGGTCGTCGTAGCGCTTGACGAGGTTTTCGACGTGAACGATGTCTGTCATGAGGCGGCCCTTCCGTTGATTGCGGCCCGGTACGATTGCATCATCGCAGGAGCCGCCGGCGCGCACCAGTGAGCTTTGTCACGAGTGCGGGGTCTTTGTCGTGCGGCCTGCCGACGCCCCCCGCTTTGCTGCGCGGGAGGAATGTCACGGTTGCGCAGGCGGCCCCTCCACCATGCGCGGCTTCGCGTACAATACCCGTATGAACAGGCTTTTCGACAAATCGATCGTGCTGGCGTGCTGTATTGCGGCCGCCATGGGTCTTGCTGTGGACGCTCACCTGGTCGCGGCGTTTTGCCTTGGCGTTATTGCCACCTCACTGGCCGAGGTCGCACAGGGGGAACGCACCCGGCGCGCAAGCGAGACCGCAAGTTACGCTTACATCATCGCGGCCGTCGTCGTGCCGCCGTTTGTGCCGTTTGCGCCTCTCGCCCTCTATGACATCGCGCGACGCGTGCGCCGTGAACGCATCTGGCCCGCACTGGCGATTGGCGCCGTGTTTGTCTGCGCGCTTGTCGCGGACCTTCGCGGCGGCGCGCTCACCACCCGAACGCTCCTGCTGACCGCCATCCTTTCGGTTGCCGCCACCTTGCTATCGCTACGTACCGCCCAGCTGGAGCGCGAACAGGAACGCATGCGTCGCACCCGCGACAAGCTTCAAGAACGCGCCCTGGCGCTCGAGGCACGCAACCGCGACCTCGCCGACCGCCAGGACTACGAAGTCGAACTCGCGACGCTCGCCGAACGCGCCCGCATCGCGCGCGAGATCCACGATAACGTCGGGCACCAGCTCACGCGCGCCTCGCTACAGACCGAGGCCCTGCGCGTGGTCCACGCCAACGAGCCCGGCGTCGCCGCCGATTTCGCCGATGTCAAACGCACGGTTGACGAGGCGCTCCAACTCGTGCGCGCCAGCGTCCACGCGCTCAACGACAATGCGACCAACCTCTCCGTGCAGCTCGAGCGCATCGTTGAAGGCGCGCGCTCGGACAGCGGTCCGCAGATTGAGCTTGAGGTTTTGGCCGAGCATGCACCCGCCAACGTCGCCAACTGCTTTGCGGCGGTGCTGCGCGAGGCGCTTTCCAACGCCATGCGCCACGCCCATGCCAAAACCATTACCGTGCGGTGCATGGAGCATCCGTCGTTTTACCAGCTCGTCGTTACCGACGATGGAACGGGCGGGGTTCGGACAGGCGCCCGCAGCGCCACAGGGGGTATGGGGCTCGCCTCTATGCGCGAGCGTGTCGAGGCGCTTGGCGGCACTTTCACTGCCGGCTCGCGAGTCGGCGCCTCCGGATGGCG
>CABUUE010000295.1 GCA_902494685.1 uncultured Collinsella sp. | reverse complement strand
TGCTCTCCCCTCCTTAACCCATTTGCACGGCGAGCACGAGGAACACCACGAGTGCCGCGACGATGTAGCAGATATAGATGCTGTAGTTGCCGCCCTCGAGCTTAGTCGCGAGGTCGGCGAGCTTCTCGACACCCTTATGCGGGGCATCGACGAGAACCTTGTCGGGTACGGGCTCCACAGCCTCGGCCACACCGGTAAGCTTCTGGAAGAAGTGCGCAATGGACCAGCAGACGGCCGTGCAGCGGTCACGCAGCGTGTAGAGCGGCTGCATAAACCAGGACACCTCGGAGGCAAAGGTCGTGGCCACGACGGGCATATGCTCGTTGGGAGCATAGCCGCATGCCCACGGCTGGGACTTCTGCACCTTGCCGACGGTCTTGAGCTTGCGATAACCGCAGGCAAGGCCGACGAGCACCACGAGCGCAATAGCGATCGCGGGCGTGGAAGTGGCAGCGCCGGAGTACTGGTTCATGAGCTCCATGCCCTCGGCGGCAAACACGCCACCATACGGATGCAGCACGGACGCGGCGACATCGACCAGCACGGGCGCGATCACGGGAGCGCCAATGCCCAGCACGACGCAGATGGCCGCGAGCAGGCCCTGCGCAAACACCATGGGGGCGGGAACCTCCTTGGCATTGGCCGCGGCCTCGGAGCGGGGCGCGGAGGCAAAGGAGACGCCATAGGCCTTGACGAAGCACGTGACAGCCAGCGCGCCGGTAATGGCAAGCGCGACGGCAGCGAACACGGCCACGATCATGACGGCCTTGTCGCCCTGCATGGCGGCGTTAAACAGCGACTGGTAGGTAAACCACTCGGACACAAAGCCGTTGAAGGGCGGGATGGCCGAGATGGCAAGCGCGCCAACGAGGAAGCAGATGGCCGTTGCCGGCATACGGCGGAACAGGCCGCCCATCTTCTCCATATTGCGCGTACCCGTGGAGTACAGCAGCGCACCGGCGCCCAAGAACAGCTCGCCCTTAAACATCGCGTGGTTAAACGTGTGGTAGAGGGCGGCCATCAGAGCCAGGACGGCGATGCCGACAGAGTTGAGCGCCATGGCGGCCATGGAGGCGCCGACGCCGAGCAGAATGATGCCGATGTTCTCGACGGAGTGATAGGCCAGCAGGCGCTTGATGTCATGCTCCTGCAGGGCGAAGGCCACGCCGAGGACCGAGGAGATCGCACCGAAGACCATGACCATAAGGCCCCACCAGACCTGAACGCCCGAAGTGGAGAGCAGGTCGAGGCCTACCTTGAGGATACCGAAGATACCGATCTTGATCATGCCGCCGGACATGAGGGCCGACACGTTGGACGGCGCCTCGGGATGTGCCTTGGGCAGCCAGCCGTGCAGCGGGATGATACCGGCCTTGGCGCCAAAGCCAAAGAAGGCGAGCACGAAGCAAACGGATGCGACCGCGGGGCTAAACTGCGTAGCGCGGAAATCCGCAAAGGCAAACGAGCCGCCGGCGAAGTTGGTCATGGTGAGGAAGCTCGCCATGATGAGCACAAAGCCCACGTGAGCGATCACAAAGTAGAGCCAACCGCCATGGATGGAGTTCTCGTTCTCCTCGATCACGACCAGGAAGTACGAGGTCAGCGACATGAGCTCAAAGGCGACCAGGAACCAAAACACGTTGTCGGCGGTGATGACGAGCATCATGGACGCCACGAAGGTGTTAAAGAAGAAGCCGGTGCGGCCCTTTTTGCCCGGGTACTCATCAAAGTAGTTGAGACCGTAGATCGAACCGGCAAACGCGAGCACCGAGATGAGCGCCACGAACAGGCCGGACAGCTGATTGAGCAGCAGCTGGAAATGGGCAAACGGGAAGAACACGATGGTGTCGACCGACGTGACATCGCCCAGCACGGCCTGGATACCGGCCACAAACGAAAGCACCGCGGCGACGGCGCCGATAAGGCAGCCGGCGGTCTTGGCGGCGTTATCGGCCTTGATCAGCAGAACCGAGGCGAGCGCACCGATGCACGAAACGGCAAGCGATGCGATAAACAGCGTCATGCTATCCATTGTTTACGCTCCCTTCTGCTTTCTCGGACAGGCCCTGGGCCACAGCGGT
>CABUUE010000294.1 GCA_902494685.1 uncultured Collinsella sp. | reverse complement strand
TTGTCCGCCCGCAAGGATGCGGGCCACGACGTCCACATACTGCTTGTGCACGCGCCGAGTTTTGCCATCTGTCTGTCGATATTCCATGCCCCCATTATCGAACGCATGTTTGTATATTGTAAAGCGAACAGACTGTGGTTTTGGAGTGTCGGAGCGAACGCGCGTGTCCGCATGGCGTAATAGCAAAAAGAACACCCACGGTCAACAGGGCTAATATTCAATTTTAGTGCCAAAAAATTACTTCTCCCATCAGAACTCGGCAAAGAAACCCGCAGGAGGTGATACGATTTATCATGTTTTTGTAACGTGTCTGCAAACTTCGAGAAAGCCCATATATGGACGTAACGTTCTCAACCTTCCTCGGCCAAATTGTGTCGAACCCAGTCCTTGCCGTCACCGTGATCCTCGCGCTCGGCGCCATCTTCGTCAATGGATGGACCGACGCGCCCAACGCCATCGCGACCTGCGTCACTACGCGTTGCATGCCCGCCCGCGCCGCCATTCTCATGAGCGCCGCATTCAACTTCCTCGGCGTGCTCATCATGACGCACTTTAATGCGAGCGTCGCCAACACCATCTCACATATCGTCGACTTTGGCGGAAACAGCACCATGGCGCTCGCGTGCCTCTGCGCAGCGCTGTTCTCCATCGTCGTCTACGGCGCCACAGCATCGCGTTTTGGCATCCCCACTTCGCAAAGCCACAGCCTTATCGCCGGCCTGACCGGTGCCGCTATCGCCCTCGGCGGCGCGAGCAGCGTCAACGTCCACGAGTGGATGAAGGTCATCTACGGCCTGGCGCTCTCCATCGGCCTGGGCTTTGTCATGGGCTGGGTCCTGTGCAAACTCGTCTCGATTCTTTTCGCCGCCGCCAACAGGCGACGTGCCAATGTCTTCTTTAAATACGCTCAGATCGCGAGCGCTGCGGCCATGAGCTTTATGCACGGCGCGCAGGATGGACAGAAGTTCATCGGCGTGCTCTTTTTAGGCGTGGCCTTCGCAAACGGCCAGACCAGCGTCGGCGATGCCGGCATCCCCATCTGGATTATGCTGCTGTGCTCGGCCACCATGGGTATCGGCACCAGCGTCGGCGGCGAGCGCATCATAAAGTCCGTCGGCCAGAGCATGGTTAAGCTCGAGAAGTATCAGGGCTTCTCCGCCGACCTCGCGGGCGCCGCGAACCTGCTGCTTGCCACCCTTACCGGCATCCCCGTGTCCTCCACACACATCAAGACCTGCGCCATCATGGGCGTCGGTGCCGTCAAGCGCCTCTCGGCCATCAACTTCGGCGTCGTTAAGGACATGATGTTCACCTGGTTCTTCACCTTCCCCGCCTGCGGACTCATCAGCTTTGTCATGGCCAAGCTGTTCATGATGTTCCTCTAGTCAAACCGAACGTCCATCTGGACCGCAACACTTCGCCCACCCGTCTTCGCCTCGAAAGGACCCACCCATGGCTAAGAAACCCGATTCGTTCTACTTTGACAACTACGTCGCCTGCGCCGACCTCGCCGTCCAGGCCGCCGAGCTGCTTACCCAGATTTTTGAGAACTTCGATCCCGCGCAGATTCACGACATGCTCAATAAGATGCATGCGATTGAGCATGCGGCAGACAAGAAGCACCACGAGCTCGAAGACGCCCTGCTCACCGCCTTTATCACCCCGCTCGAGCGCGAGGATCTGGATCTGATGAGCTGCGCGCTCGACACCGTGCTCGACCGTATTGAGGGCGTCGTGCAGCGCGTCTACTTCACCAACATTCAGAGCATCCATCCCGACGCCATCGTCATCGCCCACAAGGTGACTGACGCCTGCCGCGCCATGAAAGACCTGATGGTCGAGCTTCCCAACTACCGCAAGTCCAAAACGCTGCGCGAGCTGGTCATCCAGATCAACACCATCGAGTCCGAGGCCGACGAGCTCTACATCAACGCCATGCGCAACCTGCACGTTAACGGCAAGGACCCGCTCGAGGTCATCGCTTGGCGTGACGTGTACGCCTTCCTGGAGTACTGCGCCGACTGCTGCGAAAATGTGGCCGATGTCGTGGATTCGATTGTCATGAAGAACAGTTAATTGGGGGTACGTATCCCACCG
>CABUUE010000293.1 GCA_902494685.1 uncultured Collinsella sp. | reverse complement strand
GTATGCGCGGCTTTGACGTGCTGCACCCCATCGGCTTTGACGCCTTTGGCCTGCCCGCCGAGAACGCTGCCATCAAGCACAACACACAGGCTGCCGCCTGGACGTATAAGAACATGGACCAGGCGCTCGCCACGATGAAGCGCATGGGCTTCTCCTACGATCTGGATCGCATGGTCAAGACCTGCAGCCCCGACTACTACCGCTGGGGCCAGTGGATCTTTGAGAAGATGTGGGAAAAGGGCCTGGTCTACCGTAAGAAGAACCCGGTCAACTGGTGCCCCACCTGCAAGACCGTTCTGGCCAACGAGCAGGTTACCGAGGGCAAGTGCTGGCGCTGCGGCACCGAGCCCGAGAAGCGCGACCTTGAGCAGTGGTACTACAAGATTACCGAGTACTCTCAGGAGCTGCTCGACGACTTGGAGAAGCTCCCCGGCTGGCCCGAGCGCGTCAAGCAGATGCAGGCCAACTGGATCGGTCGCTCCGAGGGCGCCGAGGTCGACTTTACCCTGTGCGACCAGGATGGCGAGCCCATCGAGGGCGACGAGGGCAAGATCACCGTCTTCACCACGCGTGCCGACACCCTCTTTGGCGTCTCCTTCTTTGTCCTGGCTCCCGAGTACGCCGGCCTGCACGAGATCGTCGAGGGCACGGAGTACGAGGAGGCCGTCACTAAGATCGTCGAGGACTCCAAGCATATCTCTGCCGTCGAGCGTGCCCAGGGCACCCTCGAGAAGCACGGTGCCTTTACGGGCCGCTACGTGGTGAACCCCGTCAACGGCGAGAAGGTTCCCGTATGGGTTGCCGATTATGTCGTTGCCGACTACGGCACCGGCGCCGTCATGGCCGTTCCCTGTGGCGACCAGCGCGACTTTGAGTTTGCCCGTAAGTACGACCTGCCGATCGTGCCGATCATCCTGGACGATGACGATCGCGCTGCCGTCGAGGCCAGCGGCGAGACCATCGATACCTTCCATGCCGAGACTGTCGACTGGGATTGCGCCCACGCTGCCGAGGGCACGCTCGTCCAGTCCGGCAAGTACACCGGCATGCGCGGCGGTAAGCACTCCGAGGGCGAGGCTGCCATCGTGGCCGACCTCGAGGCCATGGGCTGCGGTCGTCGCAAGGTCGAGTTCCGCCTGCGCGACTGGCTCATTTCCCGCCAGCGCTATTGGGGCAACCCCATCCCGGCTATCCATTGCGAGCACTGCGGCATTGTGCCCGTGCCCGAGGACCAGCTGCCGGTGACGCTGCCCGAGAACCTTGACCTGGGCGCCGGCGAAACCCTCGCCGAGTGCAAGGAGTTCTACGAGACCACCTGCCCGGTCTGCGGTCGCCCGGCCAAACGCGAGACCGATACCATGGACACCTTTACCTGCTCCAGCTGGTATTACCTTCGCTATACCGATCCGCACAACACCGAGCTGCCCTTCTCCCGCGAGGCCGCCGACCGTTGGATGCCCGTCGATAACTACATCGGCGGCATCGAGCATGCCATTCTGCACCTGCTCTACAGCCGCTTCTTTACCAAGGCGCTGCGCGACCTGGGCCTGCTGAGTGTGGACGAGCCCTTCACCAACCTGCTGTGCCAGGGCATGGTCAAGGACGAGAACGGCGACACCATGTCCAAGTCCAAGGGCAATGTCGTGCCTCCGAGCTCGGTCATCGAGCCCTACGGCGCCGACACCATGCGTCTGGCGATCCTGTTTATCGCCCCGCCCGAGAAGGACTTCGACTGGGATCCCAAGGCCGTTGAGGGCGCCAACCGCTTCATCAAGCGCGCCTGGCGTATCGTTTGGCAGCTCGTCCAGTCCGGCGACGCCAACGTGGCCTTCGACAAGTCCGCGCTCGACGAGGTTGCGATGAAGCTCTATCGCGAGCGTCACCGCACCATCGCCAAGTGCACCGAGGACTTCGATCGCGGCCAGTTCAACACCGCCATCTCGGCCGTCATGGAGCTCGTCAACGCGGCGAGCGCTTACCTCAACGCCACCGAGGGTGCTGACCGCGACAAGGCCCTGTGCTACGGCGTGGCCAAGGACATCGTGAGCGTTCTGGCGCCCATCTGCCCGTTCTGGGCCGACGAGCTGTGGCACGAGGC
>CABUUE010000292.1 GCA_902494685.1 uncultured Collinsella sp. | reverse complement strand
CTCGTGTACTATCGTGAGGAGCGGATCAAGAAGTCCCTCGGGTGGCTGAGCCCGATGGAGTACCGCAGGAAGCTTGGATACGCCTAGGCGCGGTCCAAGAAATCGTCCGCACCCCCTTTTTGGCTATTTGCTGCCCAAACAGGAACTATTTCACCGCAACTTATAGGGAGAGAGAGGGGTCGCATGATCTGTTTTCCTCCGTCCCCGAGGGGTCGGTTGGGGCTAGAGCTCTAGCGTGAGGGTGACGGGGCAGTGGTCGCTGCCGAAGATGTCGCCGCGGATGCCGGTGTCGCGTACGTTGCCGGCGATTGCGTCGCTTACCAGGAAGTAATCGATGCGCCAGCCTGCGTTGTTCTTGCGGGCATTAAAGCGGTAGCTCCACCAGCTGTAGACACCCTCAACGTCGGGGTTTGCCGCGCGCCAGGTGTCGGTAAAACCGGCGTCGAGCAGCTCGGTAAACTTGCCGCGCTCCTCGTCCGAAAAGCCGGCGTTGCCGCGGTTGGACTTGGGGTTCTTAAGGTCGATCTCCTCGTGAGCCACGTTAAAGTCGCCGCAGGTTACGACGGGCTTGCCGGTTTCGCGCTCAAGTGCGCCCAAAAAGCCACGGTAGGCATCGTCCCAGGCCATGCGTACATCAATGCGCGCGAGCTCATTTTGGGCGTTAGGCGTATAGACGTCGACAAACCAAAACTTGTCGAACTCGAGCGCGCAGACGCGGCCCTCGGTTGTGGCTTGGGCGACGAGCTCGGCCGCCTCGCCCTCGCCGGCGTAGGGTAGCAGCGCGTCGGCGTGCAGCACGCGCAGCGGTTCCTGGCGGCTAAAGACCGCGGTGCCCGAATAGCCTTTACGCTCGGCGTAGCTCCAGGTTTGATGATAGCCGGCCAGGTCAATATCGACCTGGCCCTCTTGCAGTTTGGTCTCCTGCAGCGCCAGGATATCGACGTCGAGTTCTTGCGCGATCTGGATAAAGCTCGGGTCCTTTTTGAGAACGGCGCGCAGGCCGTTGACGTTCCACGAGGCGAAAGTGTAAGTCTGAGGCATGGTGTCCTTTCGACGGGGTTGGCAGGCTTAAGATTAGCGCAACAGGGGCGGGGCGTAGTCCGCGAGTGATAGCGCGAACGCCGCCGTCCCGGAGACACGGACGGAGGACTCATATGACGCAGGCAATATCGGACCCCAAGCAGGCCTCCGCCGCGCTGGCGGAGCTGTTCGGTACCCACAAGCGCGTGGTCTTCTTTGGCGGCGCGGGTGTTTCCACGGCGAGTGGCATCCCCGATTTCCGCAGCGTGGATGGCCTGTATCACCAGCAGTTTGCCTATCCGCCCGAGACCATGCTCTCGCATAGCTTTTACGAGGCGCATCCGGCCGAGTTCTTCGACTTCTACCGCACCAAGATGATCGCGCTTGGCGCCAAGCCCAACCGCTGCCACACCAAGCTGGCCGAGCTGGAGTGCGCCGGCAAGCTAAATGCCGTGGTGACGCAAAATATCGACGGCCTGCATCAGATGGCAGGCTCGCAGCGCGTGTTCGAACTGCACGGATCGGTCCATCGCAACATTTGCCAGTCGTGCGGCGCGGTCTATAGCGCCGAGTGGATTTGCTCGCGCGAGCACGAGGACGCCGCGGGTGTGCCCGTGTGCCCTGCGTGCGGCGGACGCATTAAGCCCGATGTGGTGCTCTACGAGGAGCCGCTCGACGAGCATGTGCTAACCAGCGCCGTCGCCGCCATCGCCGAGGCCGATGCCCTCATCGTGGGCGGGACCTCGCTCGTGGTGTATCCGGCGGCGGGCCTTACGCGCTACTTTACCGGCGATACGCTGGCCATTTGCAATCTTGCTCCCACCGATCAGGATGCAAATGCCGACCTGCTGATTTCTTGCGACATCGCGGCCGCGTTTGCGTTCTAGCCCGTGTGCGCGGATACAATAGAAAGACTGATTGCAAAACAACCCCGCCGCCTGCGCCCGAGCGCGGCGGCGCGGGCATTTTAGGAGGATGTTCATGGCGAACGATAGCAAGACATGGCGGTGCGGAAAGTACGAGCTCAGCTTTGACCGCCCGCGCATCATGGGCGTCCTCAACGTGACGCCCGATTCGTTTAG
>CABUUE010000291.1 GCA_902494685.1 uncultured Collinsella sp. | reverse complement strand
AGTCAGCGAAAACGCCCCTAAGCGAGCAAGGTGACGTGAAAGAGGAGGGAAGCGTACTTCGGTACGCGACCGACGATTGAACGTCAGATTGCCGCTTAGGGGCGTTTGCAGCGTCGAGCAGTTACGGCGTTTGGTAAAACGCCGTAACCCACTACACAGCCTGTGCCAGCTTCTCGGCTCGCTCGGCGGCGGCGAGCGCCTCGATGACGGTGCCGAGCTGATCGCCCAGAAGGACGCCGTTGTAGGTGGAGTTGAAACCGATGCGGTGATCGGTCACGCGGTCCTGGGGCTGGTTGTAGGTACGAATCTTCTCGGAACGGTTGCCGTGGCCGATCTGGCTCTGGCGCTCGGCGCCGAGCTCGGCCTGCTGCTTCTCGAGTTCCATCTCGTACAGACGGGCACGCAGCATCTGCATGCAGACCTCGCGGTTCTGGATCTGGGAACGCTGCTCCTGCGACTGCACCACGGTGTTGGTGGGCAGGTGGGTGATGCGCACGGCGGAGTAGGTGGTGTTAACGCACTGACCGCCAGGGCCGGAAGCACAGTAGGTATCGATGCGCAGGTCGGACTGGTTGATCTGAACGTCGATCTCCTCGGCCTCGGGAAGCACGGCGACGGTTGCCGTGGAGGTCTGGATACGGCCCTGGGACTCGGTCTTGGGAACGCGCTGGACACGGTGCACGCCGGACTCGAACTTCATGACGGAGTAGACGCGGTCGCCCTCGACCTTGAACTCGATGGACTTAAAGCCGCCAGCCTCGCTGGGGCTGGAATCGAGCACGGTGGTCTTCCAGCCGCGCGACTCGCAGAAGCGTTGGTACATCTTGTACAGGTCGCCGGCGAAGATGGCCGCCTCGTCGCCACCGGCGGCGGAGCGAATCTCGACGATGGTGTTCTTGTCGTCATTGGGGTCGCTCGGGATGAGCATGTACTTGATGTCTTCCTCGAGCTGGGGAAGCTTCTCCTCGTTCTCGGAGATGTCCATCTGGAGCATCTCCTTCTCGTCCGCGTCGGTCGTGTCGCGGAGCATCTCCTTGGCGGCCTCGATGTCATCGAGCGCGCCAATGTACTCGCGCGAGGCGGCGATGAGGTCGGACTGGTGCGCGTACTCCTTGTTGAGACGCGTGAACTCCTTGATATCGGAGGCGACGGCCGGGTCGGAGAGCTTCTTCTCGAGCTCCTCGTAGGCCTTGATAATCTTTTCGAGCTTGTCGCGCATGGCGGGACTCCTTTATATGCGTGAAGGTGAAAATCGGCAGAGTTGATGGGGCGCGCGGCGCCACTGCGGGGGTAAGCCCAGCTAGAACATGTCGATCTTCAGATACATGCGCATCCCTTCGCGTATGAGGTACATAGTTGCGGTCCAACCCATACATGATAGCGTGCGCAGGCATACCTGCATATAACCCGCACGGAATGCGACAAAGGGTCAGTCTCTTTCCTTGAATACAACTTCATCCGAACGCCTCCCGCATTCATCCGCACATATACGGATAAATTTGGGAATCCGATACCCTGAGGGCCGGATCGGCCGGCCCCGGGAGATCGGAGGACGCCATGTCCGGAAAGGGCGGGAAGGGCGCCGCGAGGGCGGTCCCGAGGACCCACGGCAGGCTCACCGGGTACGAGCGGGACACGGTCCAGAGGATGCTGAAGCGCAGGGTTCGCTCGGCCACTTCCTCGAGAGGTTCAAGGGCGTATCGACCCGCAGGCTCCACAGCTGCCTGATGTGGTTCAGATGGCTGCGCGAGGCCGCACGCGTCGGGGACAGGACGTCGCTCATGCGCGAGCAGCTCGACGACGGGCGCTACGAAAAGATCCGGAAGAAGATGATGGAGCCGGAGTACGAGTTCCATCTGGAGCCGGACGTGCAAACGGCGGGTTAACATAGCCTTTCACCAAAAAGGGCGAGCGGCCGCGTCCTGCGACCACCCGCCCTCAATCAAAGCCCTTCTCGGCCGCCGTAGCTACCGGTTCCGGCGCCGCAGGATAACGCCTGCGGCGATCAGCACCACCGCGCCGCCCGCGATGCCACCCAGGGCCATCGGCGACAAGCTGGTATCGCCCGTATACGGCAGACCCGGCTTCTCCTCCTTCGGCACCGGTGACTT
>CABUUE010000290.1 GCA_902494685.1 uncultured Collinsella sp. | reverse complement strand
CGCGGCGCTGCATGCCGAGACGGAAGACCGTGCCGCCGAGGCGCGTGTTCCCATGGACGAGGCTGGCGATGATGCGGAGTCGGATGGTTCCGAGATGACGGATGCAGACGTGGCCGCCGTTGAGCCCGCCGGCAACCCCATGGCGCTGGGCTCGGCGTTCCATGCCGCCTGCCAGTGGCTCATCGAGATGGGTGCCGATGCACTGCCCGCCGCGCGTGCCGATGCGCTGGCGCGCCTGTGGTGCCTGACGCCGGAGCAGCGCGAACGCTTCGACGTTGCCCTGGACCGCTGGCTCAAGTCGGCTGTTCGTGCCGACCTGCTCGCGTGGCCGTGCGTTCGCGCCGAGGTGCCGTTCTTTTCGCTGGGCTGCGAGGACGAGGACATCGCTCGCTACGGTGCATATGCCGAGGGCGCCATCGACGCTTTGGCGACGAACCCGGCGGATTCGTCACGCGCACTGGTCATCGACTACAAGACGGGCGGCACACCGGACGAGACGCCGGAACAGCTGCAGGAGAAGCACGCCCTGCAGGCGCGCGTCTACGCTGATGTTCTACACAAGGCGGGCTTTGAGGCCGTGACCGTCAAGTTCGTCCGCGTTGAGCAGGCGAATCCAGCCATCTTCGTCGAACCCCCCGAGCCCCAAGTGGTTACCTACAATCTCTAGCCCTCAGATAACTTGCGGTGGAATAGTTCCTGTATTGCGGCCCAGGTGGCCCAGGCGGGAACTATTCCACCGCAACTGCAAGAGGAGCCGTGTGGGTTTGGCTAGGTTCGGGTGCTGTCCGTGCCGTGGGGTAAAATCGTTCAGTTAGAACACGAACCCGCATCGGAGCTCATCACATGGCATTCGTCCATCTGCACAACCACACTGTTTTCTCCATGCTCGACGGCGCAACCCGTATCCAGGATATGGTCAACCGTGCCGTTGAGCTTGGCATGCCCGCCGTGGCCATTACCGACCACGGTTACATGTACGGCGTACCCGACCTGGCGCTGGCCTGCGACGCCGTCAATCACAACACGCCCGAGTACAAAACCTGGAGCCACGACAAGGCCTTCTTGGAAAAGGACCGCCGCGACGAGCTGGTGGAGCCCGATCCCGAGGAAAACCCGCGCGAGCATGCCCAGTATGTAAAGGACATGGCCATGTGGGATGAGAAGGGCAACATCGACGAGCTCAAGCCGCCTCTGGTCATCAAGCCCATCTTTGGCTGCGAGGTTTACTTTACGCCGGACGAGACGCTCGCCCGCGACCATAAGCCCGAGCTCTACCACATGATCCTTCTGGCCAAGGACCAGGAGGGCTACGTCAACCTGATGCAGACGGTCTCCGAGGCCGCCGTGCAGGGCTTTTACTACAAGCCGCGCGTGACGCTCGACAACCTGCGTCGCCATGCCAAGGGCATGATCTGCACGAGCGCCTGCATTGCGGGCATCATCCCCAAATACATCGACCGCGGCGACATGGAAGGCGCCATCAAATGGGCCGAGACCTTCCGCGACACCTTCGACCCCGGTGACTTCTATATCGAGATCCAGGAACACGGCATTACCACCGATAACGGCCTGACCGACGAGCAGATGGATCGCACGCTCATCGACATCGCCAAACAGGTGGGCGTCAAGGTCATCGCCACTAACGACTTCCACTATCTGCGCCGCGAGGACGCGCCGGTGCAGGACGTCATCATGTGCATCGGCATGAACGCCAAGGTCGACGACCCCAACCGCATGCGCATGACCGGCTCGGAGTTTTACATGAAGACCGAGGAGGAGATGCGGGCGATGTTCCCGTATTGCCCCGAGGCCTGCGACAACACGCTCGAGATTGCCGACAAGTGCTATGTGGAGCTGGACTGGGACTCCATCATCCTGCCGCGCTTCCCGTTGCTCGATCCCGGCGAGACGCACGAGAGCCAGTTCCGCCGCGAGTGCGAGAAGGGCCTGCGCCAACACTACGGTGACGACTGGGCCACGCGCGAGATCTGTGGCGTCAACATCAAAGAGCGCTTTGAGTACGAATACAAGGTCATCTGCGACAAGGGCTTTGCCGCCTACTTCCTCATCGTTGCCGAGTACGTGCAATGGGCCAAGGACAACGGCATCGGCGTCGGCCCCGGCCGTGGCTCGG
>CABUUE010000289.1 GCA_902494685.1 uncultured Collinsella sp. | reverse complement strand
TCCACAGGGTGTGCTCGAGGGCGCCATTCCGCTGGCCATTGCCAATGCCGGCATTCGATCTGCGTTGGGACAGCTCTTTACTTGGAAACTTATCGTTCTCATTGCCGTGGTGCTGCTGAGCGTTTTGTTCTATCGCCCCTTCTGCAAATGGATTTGTCCACTCGGCGCATTCTATGCGCTC
The DNA here is from genome assembly GCA_902494685.1 of uncultured Collinsella sp. GTDB lineage: Bacteria > Actinomycetota > Coriobacteriia > Coriobacteriales > Coriobacteriaceae > Collinsella. The sequence continues at coordinate 1,956 of CABUUE010000289.1, read as the reverse complement.
ATGAATAAGGTATCCCTACTGGGGATCCGGGTCGATGCATGCAAATGTGTCTCGTGCGGCAAGTGCTCAAAGGTTTGTCAGATGGACGTTGATGTGGTCCGCGCGCCCAATCATGCCGAATGCATCCGGTGCGGAAAGTGCATTGGGGCCTGTCCCGTCGATGCCATCAGCTATCGCTATGGCCTGGATGTGTCGGCGGAAAAGCTTCCCTTGACCGCTGATAAAAAGTAAACAAGCTTCGACAAAACGGAGGAATGACTATGAAGCTTTCTAAGATTGCGGCCCTGTTTATGGTGCCGGTATTGGCCTTGTGTCTTGTGGCATGTTCGGCGCCCGGTGGCAATGCGAGCGAATCTGCGAGCTCCGATCTTAAGATCGCAGAACTCACTGCGCAGAAGCCGACCAATGCCGACGAGGCCGCCGAGCTGTATGCGAAGCTCATGCAGAAGGAGAACGAGATCTTTTCGAGTGATAACGCGCTGTGGGAAAAGGTATTCAATGCGGCAAATAAAGACTCGGCAATGATTGAGGACGGCAGCAATTACGGCGATTTCCTGCTCAAGACCATCGACGGTGCCAAGGATGAGTTCACGGCGGATGAGCTTAAGACACTCAAGGCCGGTGCACAGCAGATTAAGGAGATCGAGGACAAGCTCGAGAGCCTGGAGAAGGAGTTCCCCGGCTGTGGAAGCACGCCGAGTGCAGGCGAGAGCGTCGACGCTTCGACCGCTGGCATGACAGCTGGTGCCAATGCTTCGAGCGAGACGACGAAGTTCCCCAGCTTTACGGGCAAGGACCTGGATGGCAACGACGTGAGCAGCGACGAGCTGTTCTCTAAGAACAAGGTCACCGTCATGAACTTCTGGTTCACCACTTGCAAGCCGTGCGTGGGCGAGCTGGGCGATCTTGAGAAACTGAATCAGGAGCTTGCCAAGAAGGGCGGCCAGGTCGTGGGCGTCAATTCCTTTACGCTCGATGGCAACAAGGGCGAGATTGCAGACGCCAAGGACGTGCTGAGCAAGAAGGGCGTGACATATAAGAACATCTGGTTCAAGTCGGATAGCGAGGCCGGTAAGTTTACGTCAAATTTGTTCTCGTTCCCGACAACGTATGTCATCGATCAGAATGGCAACATCGTAGGGGATCCAATCGTGGGAGCCATCAGCTCCGCCGAGCAGCGCGCAGCACTCAACAAACTTATCGACCAGGCGATTGCGAATAGCGAGCAGTAAAAAACGCGTAAAGCATAGCGAGGATCGTGGGCCGCTGTGCGAAGTAGTCCGCTACCTTTCAAGATAAGCTCCACCATATAGAGGTCCCGCTCGGGACCTCTTCTTTTGGGCGCCGTCCCGTTCGTTTTTTGGCGTGGTTCACTACATTCCTCACTGGCGCCGGCAAAAAATGGGGATAGAGTAGGACAAACGCGTCGAATACGAACGGCGGGGGAGAGCGGGCGAGCGTGCCCGCGTGGGAGAGGTTGCCGTCCATGTTGGAGCTCAAAGGTATCTGCAAAAGGTACGTTACGCAGTCGTTTACACAGGTGGCGCTCGACAGCGTGAGCCTGTCTTTTCGCGATAACGAGTTCGTGGCCATTCTGGGACCTTCGGGGTCGGGCAAAACTACGATGCTCAACGTTATCGGTGGGCTCGATCATTTCGATTCTGGCGACCTGCTGATCGACGGTATTTCGACCAAGGACTTTCACGATCGCGATTGGGATGCCTACCGCAACAACCGCATCGGCTTTGTGTTCCAAAGCTATAACCTCATTCCGCATCAGACCATTTTGGAAAACGTGGAGCTGGCGCTCACGCTCACGGGTGTGGGGCATGCCGAGCGCCGCCAACGTGCGCGAGAGGCGTTGGAGAAAGTCGGTCTGGGCGAGCACGTTAACAAGCGTCCGAGTCAGCTGTCGGGCGGGCAGATGCAGCGCGTGGCCATCGCCCGCGCCCTGAT
>CABUUE010000288.1 GCA_902494685.1 uncultured Collinsella sp. | reverse complement strand
GCGAAGGCAGTTGCCGAGGCACGCGAAGTCGAGATTTCGAGCATCGAGATCAAGTAACGGGACACCCGCACGCGCCTACGCGCACCCGCGCACATGCGCCCCATTAAAACAACGGGCGCCCAACCCGGGGAGGGCCGACAGCACCAGCCCTCCCCTCTTTTGCGCCCGAACATATTGCCACTTAACGGCGCAAATCCGGCCCTCAGAATGGGACACATGGCCCACCCTAGCGAGCCGTCCACGCGTACAGTAAAGACAGGTAATCCATGGGCGGTTACAGATCGAGGAGGACACGACCATGAAAAAGAAGGCCTTTGCGATTCTCACCCTCTGCATCAGTCTCTTTGCCGCAGTTGCCCTGGTGGGCTGCGGTGGCAGCGGCGACGCTACCGGAAGTGGCGGTGGCGGCGGCGCAGAAAAGCCAGCCGTGGATATGAGGACCGACTTCATTTGGTTTAAGGTCGAGGTCCCCGAGGGCGTCGAGATCACCGACGTCGCAGGCGACACTGCCGACAGGGCCCAGTTTAAGTTCACCGAGAGCGAGCACGCCAGCGATCGCTTCATCCCCGTCTTCGATCCTGACAAGAACGCCGACGAGCTGTTCGACTACGAGGCAAAGTGGAATGCCAGCTTTGAGTGGACCGAGAATGACCCCGTCAAGTACAACGGCAAGACTTGGCGCAACGCTTCCTATACACACTCGGGCGGCGTAACGACCGAATACTTCACCGACGTTGACGGCGGCAGTGTGTATGTGCGTATCGACAACGTCGAGGAGCACAAGGACGCCGTCGAGACCATGATGAAGTCTCTGGAATTTGCCGACGACATCGCCGAGGCCAAGACCGAGGCCATGGACGTCAAGCTCGACGATATCGAGATCAAGCGCTAAGCGACTGGCGAGCGCAACGGGAAACACGGTCGCAGTGCAAACAAGCGACGGTACCCCAGCGCTTCGTACCCAGGGAGGGCCGGTAAACCGACCCTCCCTTTCTTATGCCTGTAGCCGACGAACGCGAGGATGCCGAACGCCGGAACCGCCCCAAATGTGGCAACAGTACGAAAACGACAAACACCCCAACACGTCCGCCCACCGATTTATTGCGCCGCGCAGACAATTAAACCAGCATCTTTAAACATCTGGGCAGTATAGTGACCAAAACTATCGCATAACCGCACTCTGCGAATGGAGAAGTTATGACCGAACACCATGCCATCAGCCGCCGAGCGTTTACGCTGGGCCTAGGGCTTGCGGCGTTGTCACCACTTGCAAGCCTGCCCGAAACCGCAGCGCCGGGCATTCCCCTGCGAGCGGCATTTGCAGACAACACACCCGCACCGTCGGACAGCCTCCACAATTTCGTCATTCGCCTTCGCCCCGCGGGCTATTTTCGCACCGCGAGCGTCAACCAAGACGGCAACGTTCGCGGCAACGTCTGTCACCTGTTTAACGACGGCACGTCCAGCAAGCTCATCCTTGAGAACGTAACGACCAAGAATGACGATACAAACTGGTACGCCATCCGCACCTTGCTCAATTTCGAAGAGCATAAAAAGACGGGCTACAGCATTTGGTCGGTCGACGACGACTCGGACAAAGATGGAAAGGTCATCCACGTATGGGGCGGCGAGTATGACAACAAGCCCAGCCGCGCTTTTGCGTTCGAGCGTCAATCAAACGGAACCTACATCATCCGAGACCGCACGGTCGAGAAAGAAACCGAGAAAAAAGACATTAAGTACCTGGCAATAGAATCGAACGGCAAAGACCAGGACAACAATAAGATCTGCCATAAGAGTAAGAGCATTCCGTGGGAGCTCGAACTTATCGGTTACGACATGAAAAAGAACGATGCCACGGTTAGCAGCCTCGACTGGATCACGTACAGCAGCTACGTCGACGGACCATGTTGGATGAAATACGTCGACGACAACAAGTTCCTCGACGAGTTGAGCATCCCGGGTACGCACGATTCGGGCACCTGCAGCGTGGACAACGACACTGAGCCCCAATCCTCGCAAGTAAAATGCCAGCAGGATTACATTCCCACGCAGTTGCTCGAAGGCATTCGCTATTTCGATATCCGGCTCGGAAAGGGCGATGACCCCGGCATCGACCACGGGATTTTCTACCTACT
>CABUUE010000287.1 GCA_902494685.1 uncultured Collinsella sp. | reverse complement strand
GGATTCATTTAGCAGCCCTCCTTTGCGCAGACGGATGCGGGGGCGGTCGGAGCGGACGCGGGCGTCGTGCTCCCCTGCTGACCCTCGAGCTCCTCGCGGCGAAGCTGCGACTGGCAAATCTCGCGGTAGAGCTGGCAGGTCGTGTAGAGCTCATCGTGCGCGCCCAGGCCCGCGACCGAACCGTGGTCAAGTACGCAGATCATATCGGCGTCGCGCACGGTCGAGACACGTTGGCTCACGATGACGGTCGTGAGCGGCAGCCCGCCCTCGGCGGCACCGCGCACACTGCGCTCGCGGATGGCATGGCGAAGCGCCGCGTCGGTCTTAAAGTCGAGCGCCGAGGCAGAATCGTCCATGATCAATATCTGAGGCGAGCCCACCAGGGCGCGCGCGATGGTCAGGCGCTGGCGTTGGCCACCGCTGAAGTTCTTACCGCCCGCCTCGACCGGGGTATCGAGCCCCTGCGGCTTGTTGCGCACGAACTCGCTCGCCTGCGCCATGTCGAGCGCCGCCCAGAGATCCTCGTCGGTCGCAGCCTCGTCGCGCCAGGTCAGGTTGCTGCGGATGGTGCCGCTCACCAGCGACGCACGCTGTGGAACGGTCGCGACCACACGGCGCAGCTGGTCGAGCGGCCAGGTGCGCACGTCGGCGCCCATCACACTCACGCTGCCGGCGCTCGCATCGTACAGGCGCGGGATAAGCGAGACGAGCGTGGACTTGCCGCTACCCGTACCGCCGATAATGCCAAGCGTCTTGCCCAGCGGGAGCTCCAGGGTCACATCGTTGACGGCATTTGCCGCGCCGGCGCCAAACGAGAAGCTCGCATGGTCAAAGCTCAGCGCAGGGACCGGAACAGCGCCACCCGTCAGGTCGCTCGGCTCAGGCAGCGCGACCGGCTGGTTGCCCTCGTCAGCGATGCTCGGCACGCAATTGAGCACCTCGTTGATACGCGACGCGCTGGCGCTCGCCTTGGTAAAGACCACGACCAGGTTGGCGACGTACACGATGGAGGTGAGCGTCTGCGTCATGTAGTTCACAAACGCCATGACCTGACCCTGCGTGAGCTCGCCCACGTTGACCTGGATGCCGCCCACCCACAGGATGGCGCACACGCCCAGGTTCATCACAAGAAACGTGACGGGATTAAGGATCGACGAGAGCTTGCCCACCGCGATGGCAGTATTGGCCTGGTCATCGGCGGCTTGGGCAAAACGCTCGCGCTCGTGGTCCTCACGCACAAAGGCGCGAACAACGCGGGCGCCCGAAAGCCCCTCGCGGCAGATAAGCGCGATGCGGTCGAGCTTTGCCTGCAGCTGCCTGTAATACGGGATACAGCGCGCCATGACAAACCAAAACACCAGGCCGATAGCGGGCGTGCAGATCAAGAAGATCATGCCGAGCTTAAGGTCGATGGCAAGGGCCGCGCACATAGAGCCCACCGCCAAGAAGGGCCAGCGGATGAGCATGCGTACGCCCAGCGCCACAGCGAGCTGCACCTGGTTGACGTCGTTGGTGATGCGGGTGATAAGCGACGGCGTGCCAAAGCGGTCGAGTTCGGCATAGCTCAACTTGTTGATGTGCTGGTAGAGCGCACCGCGGATATCGGTGCCCATGCCCTGCGAGGTGAGCGCCGCCATCTTTTGGCAGACGAGCGTAAACGAGATGCCGATCACAGCCATGGCGCCAAGCAGCATACCGTAGTGGACGACGGCGTTGACATCGTGTGCGCCAATACCCTTATCGATCATCTGGGCAATCACCAGCGGCGTCAGCAGGTCAAAGATCACTTCGATCAGCTTACACGCAGGGCCGATCACCATATACCGGCGAAACTTACCACCAAAACGCCTGAGCAGCTCAATCATGTATAGGCGCTCCCTATCATCATTCACACTCAATCCGAATCATGATAGTACGGTGAGCCCAAAAGAAGCGTAAACAACTCGTCATTTCTAATAGGATTCGGTTTCCAAAGAAGCGGAGAGGCGCGCACCCAGCCAGTGTCGGGTCGACCACTTGGTATACTTACATTAGTGCTACCAAGTTAGTCGCCGACCCTTGAAATGAGGTGCCGAGATGAACGACATTCTCGCAAGAAGAGCAAGACGAGCAACTGTGGGCATCGCCCTTTCCGCGGCACTTGTCGCGGG
>CABUUE010000286.1 GCA_902494685.1 uncultured Collinsella sp. | reverse complement strand
TGGGCGGCAGCACCATAGGAATCGTAAAGACCGAATCGAGCAGGCCCTTGATGCGACTCGAGGTACCCATAGTCTTCCACGCGGCGAACAGGCCCAGCGCAAAGGAAATCAGCAGGGCAAGGCCGCTCGTTTTTATGGACACCAAAAACGGGCGATAGTCGATGTCGCCCAAAAAGGAGGCCAGAGAGGTCAAGGGCCCCCGCTCGTCCCGCAACACGACAGACGATGCCTCTACCATTTGAGCGCTATCAAGCCAACGCGCGCCGCCCTTGGCATCACCCGAGGCTGATGCAATCACCACATAGCGGTCCCCATCCGCACCGCGCTCATCAAAGCCATAGGTATACCCGCCAGCATCAAACGTTGTTTCCGCCGTGACATACCAAGGAAGATCCACGTCCCCCAGCCGCGCACCTCCCATGCAGTTTGCGCTGTCGAGGTCACAGACGAGGGCCTTGAGACCCGATACGCACTCGTTGTCCTGCGGATCCAATCCATACTTCTCGACCGCCTTGGGCGATATCCACACCACAACGCGATCGGCAGCAGGCGCCACTACAAGGTCCACATCCTCGTCAACGGGAAACCGGTAGCCCTCAGGCTGGCCCTCCATGGCACGAGCGGTCCCCTTCGCCAACCGCTCAAAACACTCGATTCCATAGGAAAGCCCATGAGCGGTCGCAGCAACCTGGGCCCCGTGCTCAGCGTCCCCGGCAAACGCAAATCCCGGCACCCAGCAAAGCGCGAAGGTCAAAGCACAGGCGACAAGCATGCGGAATCTATTAAGCACGAAAAGCTCCAAGCGAATACAAGGACGGAGTGAAACACAAAACGATGGAATTATCGCGCCAAGCCGCACTACTCGGAAAGCTCAAAGCCGTACTTAGCCCAAATCTTCTGAGCCTTCTTGTTGGTCAGACAGAAGCCGATGAACGCCTTGGCCTCGTCGGCGTGCTCGGAGCTCTCGGCAACGGCACCCGGGTACACGATGGGTTTGTGCGAATCCTCGGGGCACACGAAGGCTTCCTCGATGCCGTCGTAGCGGAAGATATCGGAGCTGTAGACAAAGCCAGCCACGCAGTCGCCTGTGGACACATAGGCGGCGGCGGTGCCCACCTTATCGGCCAGGGCTACCTTGTCGGCGAGCTCGGGCGTGTACTCGCCGTCGTCGCCCTCGGTGCCGGTATAGAGACCCACAGAAGCCAGCGCCTGGTTGGCGTACTTGCCGGCGGGAACGGTCTTAGCGTCGCCGATGGCGATCTTGCCGTCCAGGTTCGCGACGTCCGCGATGGCCTCGACCTTAGTATCGGAGCCCTCGGCGCGAACGATGACAAGGTCGTTGACAAACATGTCCTCACGCGTATCGGCGTCGATGAGCTCGGCGGTCTCGGCGTCATCCATGGTGCCCTTGGAAGCCGTGATGAGCACGTCGACGGCGGCACCGGCGCGCATCTGCTCGACAAGGTCGCCAGACGCCTTAAACTGCGTGTCGGCAAACGTGGTGCCGGTCTGCTCAGTGTAGAGTTCCTGGACCTCGGGCAGAGCCTTCTCGAGCGAGTTGGCGGCAAAGACCTGCAGCTCGACAGCTTTCTTGGAAGATGCCTTGGCATCGAATCCGGCCGGCTCGGACGTCTTGTTGTCCGAGCAGCCGGCAAGACCAAGGCTGGCAGCGGCGACAACAGAAAGCGAGACGAATCCGCGGCGAGAAACCATATCGAACATATTCAACCCTTTCGGACCTTGTGCCCGGGTACCCCACCGCGGGCTTTAATCTGCAACCAGATTATACTTCTGCGCGAATAATGATAGTGAGAAATTATTCTCGCCAGAGAATATAGTTTCGAGTTAGCGTGCACCTCGGCGTCGCTTCGGCGGAAAACAAAGGCGGAGTAGCCGTTCAGGTCGCCCCGCCGCAGGTAAACCGCTTAGTTGGTATGCCCGCCGCCCGCTGTCATCTGAGCCGCATGCTCCAGCTGGTCTGCTATGGCCTCCCAGCTTTCGCGGGCGGCCTTCGTAGAACCGGGAAAGTTTACGACAAGCGTATGGCCTCGTTGCATGCAAATAGCGCGCGAGAGCATAGCGCGGCGCGTCTTGGTCATGGAGTACGCACGGATCGCCTCGGCAATACCCGGCACATCGCGGTCGCAGACGGCACGCGTCGCCTCGGGCGTCACGT
>CABUUE010000285.1 GCA_902494685.1 uncultured Collinsella sp. | reverse complement strand
CGTGGCCGATGTCGCTCATGGCGATGACGCCGTGCTGCAGGAGTTGCCCGAGGGAACGAAGCTCGGCGTTGGCGCGCAGGCGGTTTGCGAGCTCGCGCGTCGCGACGATGTCGACTGCGTGCTTGTCGCTATTGTGGGCGCCGCCGGTCTCGAGGCGAGCCATGCGGCCTTGACCTCGAATAAGCGTCTTGCCCTTGCCAACAAGGAGTCCCTCGTCGTCGGTGGCGACTTGCTTATGCCGTTGGCGCAACCGGGCCAGCTTATTCCAGTCGACTCTGAGCACTCCGCCATCTTCCAGTGCTATCTGGGGGAGAACCCACGCGAGGCTCATTGTATTTGGCTCACCTGCTCGGGCGGTCCGTTCTTTGGCCGAACACGCGACGAGCTCGATTGCGTGACGCGTGCCGATGCCCTCGCACATCCCACGTGGGCCATGGGTGCCAAGATCACCATCGACTCCGCCACCCTTATGAACAAGGGCCTGGAGCGTATTGAGGCCATGCATCTGTTTAACTGCGACCTCGATTTCATTAACGTGGTCGTGCAGCGTCAGTCCAAGATTCACTCTATGGTCGAGTTCGCCGACGGCTCTGTGATGGCGCATCTCGGTGCTTCCGACATGCGTATTCCCATCCAGTTCGCGTTCTCGTATCCCGAGCGTTGGGATACCCCGGCGCCTCGTATCGATTTCCGCGAGCTGGGGCAGCTCACGTTTGATGCTGCCGACATGGATACCTTCCGCTGTCTGGCACTGGCCGAGCGTGCCGGCAAGACGGGTGGCACCATGCCGTGCGTGCTCAATGCCGCCAACGAGGTCGCCGTCGATGCCTTCCTGCACGATGGCTGCAGCTTTACCGATATCGATCGCATTGTGGAATCCTACATGGATGCCCACGATATGCAGACGGTCGATTCGTTTGAGCAGCTTCGCGACATCGATGTGTGGGCGCGTGAAAAGGCTGCGCAGGTGCTCGCCGCAACCCGTTCCTAACCCATAAGGATTGCTTTTTCGATTTATGGATACTGTTCTGAGCGTTCTCTCATCGGTCTTTTGGGGCCTGCTGATGCTTTCCGTCCTCGTGTTTTTGCACGAGGGCGGCCACTTTTTGGCGGCGCGTGCCTGCGGCGTCCGTGTGACCGAGTTCTTTTTGGGCCTGCCGTGCCGCTTTGACATCCATTACACGTCGCGTCGCATTGGAACCAAGTTTGGCGTGACCCCGCTGCTGCTGGGTGGCTACGCTGCCATCTGCGGTATGGATCCGACCGATGTCTCGTGCGCCGATCGCGTGCTCGCGGCTATCTACCGTCATGGTCGCGTGACCGTGGCCGACCTTGCTGTCGAGCTCGAGCTTTCCGAGGAGGATGTGCTCGAGGCTTGTGCTCTGTTGCTGGGCTGGGGCTCCATCGCACCTTGGTATGAGGAAGGGGAGAAGCCCTCACCGAGCTACTATCCCACCAAGTATCAGACACTGCCTCGAGACGCTGCGGGTTACACCACCTTTGACGGCCGCCGGTTCGATCGAGAGCATGCGACTGCCGAGGGCGATGTGTGGGAGCTGCCGTGCGGCGAGGCTGATTTCTTGGCGCAAGAGCGCTCGCATACCTATATGGGCCAGGGCTTTCTCAAGCGCGCCTTTATGCTGCTCGCGGGCATTCTCGTCAATATCCTGACGGGTTTTTTGCTCCTTATGAGCATCTATTCCATTGCGGGTGTCACCGTGCCGATGGATACCAACGTGATCGGTCAGGTTGACGAGGGGTCTATTGCCGCCAAGGAGGGTATCGAGGCCGGTGATGCGATCCTTTCGGTCGACGGTGTCTCATGTTCCACTTGGATGGACGTCTACGATGCTATCGGCAAGGCCGCCGGTAAGGACGATATCGCCATTGAGTATGAGCGCGACGGCAAGCAGCATTCGACCTCGGTTGCGCTCAAAGAGGACGAGCGGTTAGGTGTGTATGCTTCTACGGAGGTAGTCCGTTTGGACCCCATCACCTCGGCGCGTCTGTCATTCTCCTATGTTGTGCAGACCGCGGATGGCGTTATTCGCCTACTCCAGCCGCAGCATACGATGGAGATTCTCGACCAGTCCTCGTCGATCGTGGGGATCAGCGTCATGTCTTCTCAGGCGGCTGCTGCCGGCCCCGTAACGTTCCTGTCGTTTGCAGCGCTCATCTCATTCT
>CABUUE010000284.1 GCA_902494685.1 uncultured Collinsella sp. | reverse complement strand
CGGCGCGGATTCGGGCAGTATGTCTGCCGACGAGGGCATGTAATGCGTCCCGTTATCGACATCCGCAACGTGCACCGCATCTTTGAGAGCGAAGCCGGTTGCGCCCACATCCTGCACAACGTGAGCCTGGCGGTAGACCCCGGTGAGTTCGTCGCCATCACCGGCCCCTCGGGCTCGGGCAAGTCGACGCTCATGAACATCCTAGGCTGCCTGGATAAGCCGACGGCGGGCGGCTACTACCTGCAAGGGCTCAACGTGGCCGAGCTTGACGATGACGAGCTCACCGAAGTTCGCGCCCTGAGCATTGGCTTTGTCTTTCAGAGCTTCAACCTGCTGCCGCGCCTGTCGGTTATCGAAAACGTGATGCTGCCGCTGGCCTACACCAATGTGCCCCGTAGCCAGCGCGAGATGCGCGCCGTGCACGCGCTGCAGGCCGTCACGCTGCCGGTCGACCACTGGGACCACCGCATATCCGAGCTCTCGGGCGGCCAGATGCAGCGTGTCGCAATCGCGCGCGCCCTCGTCAATGACCCGCCCATCATCCTAGCCGATGAGCCGACGGGAAACCTGGACTCCGCTACCGGAGCGCTTGTGATGGAGACCTTCCATAAGCTCCAGAAGCGCGGCAAAACCATCGTGCTTATCACACACGACCCCAGCATCGCCGCCGAGGCCGACCGTGCCGTGACCATCCGCGACGGTCGCATTCACGACGGCGCGTATATTCCACATGCACCGCGGACCCTGCGCAGCGCCGTAGATAGCCTGCCCATGATTTCCGCCTCCACCAACCCGCCGAAAGGAGTGGTGGCATGAGCGCCCGCGATCTCATCCAGGAAGCCCTTCACTCGCTCGAAGCCAACAAGGGGCGCAGCCTGCTCACCATCCTGGGCATTGTCATCGGCATCGCCTCGGTTATCGCCATGACTTCGCTCATCGGCGGTATCCAAAACAGCCTGGTCAACAGTCTGGGCCTCAATGCGGCACGCATGGTGCAAATCTATTCGTCGCAAGAACTCACCGAGTCTGACATCGAGAAGCTTCAAAAACTGGTGCCGCAGATAGAGCAGATCGGCATTGTCGACAGCGCGTATACTGAGTACAAGACCGGCGATAAAAGCTATACCGTCATGGCACAAGGTGTCGATAGCAACATGCTCGACGCCGTGGGGGCCAGCAAGCTCGTTGCGGGGCGCACCTATTCCCAAGCCGAGTCCCAATCAGGCTCGCGCGTGGCGCTCATCAGCCGCAACGGCGCCGATCAGCTTTACGGCAACGAACAGGATGCGCTGGGGAAAACCATCAAGGTGTCCAACGGCGAGGTGCAGATTGTAGGTGTGATTGATGGCGGCAACGACTCCATGGGCTCGCTCACGCTGTATATGCCGCGCGAAACCATCTCAGGCCTGTTTGGCGACGAAAATCCTTCATTCCCCAGCGTGACGGCTCTTGCCGCCGAGGGCACAGACATGGACGAGCTTTGTAAGACCATCGAGTCCAAGGTGCGCGCAATGAAGGGCATCGCGGAGGATGATGAGTACGACAGTGTATCGGCGACCTCCATGAAAAGCGCCATCGATGCACTCAACTCCTTTATGGGCGCGTTCTCGCTCATCATGGGCGCTGTCGCCAGCATCTCGCTGCTTGTCGGCGGTATCGGCATTATGAATATGATGCTAACCAACGTGACTGAGCGCATCCGTGAGATCGGCATTCGCCGTGCCCTGGGCGCAAGTCGTCGCGATATCACCGCGCAGTTTTTGGCCGAGTCCTCGGCGCTGTGCGTCACCGGCGGACTGTTGGGTGTCCTGATTGGCTATCTGCTGGCATGGGGACTCACGTTCTTTGCCGCAAGCTCGGGCATCATGAGCGAGTTTGGAGCTACCGGGACGATCACGCCAAGCTTCTCCATTACAACAGTGTTGATCGCGTTTGCCGTATCGGTCGGCATCGGCGTAATCTTTGGCTTCTACCCCGCTCGCCGTGCAGCAAAGCTCGACCCGGTGGAATGCCTACGCTACCAGTAAGCCACCACCAACAAGTTGCGGTGAATTAGGGACTGAATATGCTATTTAGCAGCAAAAACAGACGCTATTTCACCGCAACTTATTGAAGGGCTGCTTACGCCAGTTCCGGGCGTCGTCCTCGAGCTTTTGGCGGATGACGGTCTTGTACGGTTCGAGCTTG
>CABUUE010000283.1 GCA_902494685.1 uncultured Collinsella sp. | reverse complement strand
GCGCGCAAACGCTCCCCTCCTGCGGGCGGATTAATCCGTTGAGATGCTGAACCAGCGTCGACTTACCCGAACCGGTATGGCCCGCAAGACCCAAGAACTCGCCACGACGCACCGTCAGCGATACATCACGCAGTGCCCACGGACTGCTGGGGTCGTTGCCCCAGAGAGCCTGTTTGTTCGATGCGCCCTCGACGGCTGAGCGCTTGTGCCAACGGCGACGCTCGCGGGCGCTCAGCGAATAGCTATGCGAGAGATGCGAAATCTCGATAACGGGCTCCGAAGCGGCCATCCCGTCGGCTGCAGAGGATGCATTGTCAAGCATACGAGAATCGGATGCGGAAGGCTGCACTGCGACGTCCGCCCCGCTCCGCTCGGCATAAACCTGTGCAATCTCGGCGGCCATATCTGCCTCGCGCACCTGCGCGCAAACGGGCACGCCCTTCTCACGAAGTGCCCTACCTAGACAGCACGACGCCGACATATCCAGGTTGAGCTGCGCAAGTTCGTCTGCCCGCGTCAAGATTTCCTCGGGCGTACCGAGCATGGCAACGCGCCCCGCCCGAAACACCGCGACACGATCGGCCTCGGCGGCCTCTTCCATAAAGTGCGTAATCATCACGATGGTCATGCCGCGATCGTGCAACGCGCGGCAAGCCTTCATAAGGCCCTGACGTCCACGCGGATCGAGCATCGAGGAGGCCTCATCCAAGATGAGCACGCGCGGCTCCATGGCGAGCACACCGGCAAGCGCCACGCGCTGCTTTTGTCCGCCCGAGAGAGCGTGGGTCTCGTGGCGCTCAAAGCCCACCAGACCCACGGCCTTCAGCGCCTCGCGCACGCGCTGCGCGATCTGGGCCGATTCGACCCCTAAGTTCTCGGGACCAAACGCAACATCGTCCTCGACAAGCGTCGCCACAAGCTGGTCGTCGGGATTCTGGAACACCATGCCCGCAGTCGAGCGGATGTCGTAGACCAGCTCGGGATCGGACGCGTCCATGCCGTTGACGCGCACCGTTCCCGCATCGGGCTGCAGCAGCGCGTTCAAATGCTTGGCAAACGTCGACTTGCCCGACCCGTTTCCGCCGAGGATGCAGAAAAACTCGCCATCCTCGATGTTCAGATCGATGCCATCGAGCGCCGGTGCAGCACCGTCATAGCTAAAGGAAACGCCCCGACACTCAATCATGCGCGGCCTTTGACCTGGTCCTTCTTGGGCGTGATGAGATTAGAGACCGCCTTGTACACCGCCAGCGTCAACACCGAGTTGAGCACGGTCTTGATGAGGTTGAACGGCAGCACGGCGGGAATCATGAGCGGCAAAATCACATCGGCCGAGCCATACCAGAACCAAACGCCGATGGTCAGATTCGCAACCATAGAAAGCACCGTAGCGGCAATAACGCCCAGTGCCAGGCCAATCACGGCACCCTTGTAGGTGTGCATCTTCTGGTAAACGATAGCCGCGGGCAGAATATAGCCCAGCGTGGCAACCAAGTTCATAAGCGCACCGACCCAATCGCCCGTGGTAAGCGCATGGATAACAATCGCCATAGCGGCAACAGCGGTGCCGGCACCAGGCCCATACGCAAATCCACACACCATCGCCGGCACCAGCGACGGGTCATACGTCAAAAACGGCGCCGAGGGGAGGATGGGCAGCTGCACATACATAAACAGGGCGCCCAAGGCGCACATCAACGCCATGGTAACGAGCTGTTTGGTGCTCCACCTATTCGTGTTCTCAAAATGGATATGCTGCGACTGTTCAGACATAAGATCACCTGCCTCTTTCATCCGGACTCTAACCGTTGGTACTGGGATCTCACCAGTTCAGCCGGCATGCGAACCAACGCACACACGGGTCGCGGACTCATCGGCTCGGTCGCAGGCATCTCGCCTGCGCCACGGCGTCCCTTTGACACCGCCCGATTTACCGCCAGTGGGGAATTTCACCCCGCCCTGAAACAACAATTGCAAGTGTAGCACGGGCAGGTTTTCGCGCAAGTATGCCAAGGGTAATTTATGGTGGGGATCAGTTGCCGCAACAACCACGTCTCCCACTCACCCCAAAGTGGTGCGCTTTTCGCGGCTTTGCCGCGAAACAGCAACCGGGACACGTATCCCTATCAACCACGATCTCCGCCCACGCCGACCTCAAGGCCGTAAACGTAGGGGATCCGGGGGCGT
>CABUUE010000282.1 GCA_902494685.1 uncultured Collinsella sp. | reverse complement strand
GCATGGTCGCCGCCGAGGGCATCCTGACCAGCCACGGTGGCAAGACGAGCCATGCCGCCGTTATCGCCCGCGGCATGGGTACGCCCTGTGTCTGCGGCGTTGAGCGCTTCCACATCGACGCCGCCGAGAAGGTCGTGCGTATCGAGGGCATCGACCGCGTGCTGCGCGAGGGCGATGTCATTTCCATCGACGGTACCCAGGGTATCGTCGTCGACGGCGCCGTTGATCTGGTCTCGGCCGAGCTCACCGGCGATCTGGACACTATCCTGTCCTGGGCCGATGAGATTCGTCTGGACGAGACCTGTGGCCATGCCAACCATGTGCGCGTCAACGCCGACAATCCCGAGGATGCCGAGCTCGCACTCGAGTTTGGCGCCGAGGCTATTGGCCTGTGCCGCACCGAGCACATGTTCCTAGGCGACCGTAAGAACATCATCCAGAGCTTTATCCTGTCTGACGATGAGGCCGTGAAGCAGCAGGCCCTGGCCGACCTGCTCAAGGTTCAGACCGAGGACTTCCTGGCGATGTTCAAGACCATGTCCGGTCGCGATGTGGTCGTCCGCCTGCTCGATCCGCCGCTTCATGAGTTCCTGGATAATCCTCGCGACCTCGAGGTCGCCATCACCAAGAAGGAAGCCGCCGGCGCCAGCGAGGAAGAGCTTGCCGTCCTGCGCGCCCGCCTGCGTCGTATCGACGGCATGATCGAGTCCAACCCGATGCTCGGCCTGCGCGGCGTTCGCCTGTCCGTCGTCTTTAGCGATCTGCCGCTCATGCAGGTTCGCGCCGTCGCCACGGCCGCTGCCCGCCTAATCAAGGAGGGCGTCGATCCGCGCCCCGAGATCATGGTTCCGCTCGTTTCCATCACGGCCGAGCATGTCCAGACCCGCGAGGTCATCGAGCGCGTGATCGCCGAGGTTTCCGTCGAAGAAGGCGTCGAGCTCAATATTCCCGTGGGCACGATGCTCGAGCTGCCGCGCGCCTGCATGGTCGCTGACGAGATCGCCCACCATGCCGACTTCTTCTGCTTTGGCACCAACGACCTCACCCAGACGACCTTCGGTTTCTCGCGTGACGACGCCGAGGCTAAGTTCATCCCGCTGTACATGCATAAGAAGATTCTGAAGGACAACCCCTTCGAGACCATCGATACGGCAGTACTCGAGCTGGTACGCATGGCCGTCGAGAAGGGCCGTGCCACCAACCCCGACATGCACTTTGGCGTGTGCGGTGAGCACGGCGGCGACCCCAAGTCCATCAAGGGCCTGTTTAACGTGGCCGACGTGGACTACGTGTCCTGCTCGCCCTACCGCGTGCCCCTCGCGCGCTTGGCTGCCGCCCAGGCCAAGCTCGAGGCCAAGCGTCCCGCCTAACGTTTTGGGCGTAGACGCCTAGTGTAGCCCCCCTTCATGCCGCCCGTCTCATTTGTGAGACGGGCGGTTATCATGTGCGGGTTTTGTCTTTTTGTCTGCGTAAAAAATTGTTCTTGCAGCAGAAACCCGCGCGTGTATACTCGAATACGTTTGTTCAACTACGTGCCGGCCATGGTGGTACGGCACCTCTAGAAGAGTAAGGAATTGCACATGGATTACATCCGCGCAATCGAGCGTCAGCAGATCCGCGAGGACATTCCTCAGGTTCGCGTCGCCGACAACGTCAAGGTTCACTACCGCATTAAGGAAGGCGACCGCGAGCGCATCCAGGTCTTCCAGGGCGACGTCATCCGCATGGCCGGCGCCGGTGCCCGCGAGACCTTCACCGTCCGCAAGATGTCCTTCGGTGTCGGTGTTGAGCGTACCTTCCCGCTTCACAGCCCCAAGATCGCCAAGCTCGAGGTCGTTCGTCATGGTCGCGTCCGTCGCGCCAAGCTGTACTACCTCCGCGACAAGGTGGGCAAGGCTGCTCGCATCCCCGAGAAGCGCTAAGAAGATCGCAGCGTCTGTCCACTCGTTTGGACACAAGGGTCACCTTCGGGTGGCCCTTCTTTTTATCTGATTTGCATGCAAGGAGGGCCTGGTATGGCCAACATGACGAGCTCGGTTTCGGCATCGCAGGTTGCCGGTGAGTTGGCGAGCGCCACGTTTGAGGAGATTCCCGCCCTCGTGGAGCATTATCGCGAGGATCCGCGCCAGCAGGTGATCAAGGCTTGCGAGCGTGCCCTTAAGCGCCATGCCAAGGAGCTTGCCGAGCGCGAG
>CABUUE010000281.1 GCA_902494685.1 uncultured Collinsella sp. | reverse complement strand
CCGCAACTGCGGAGGGGACACGGCATCTTTGCTGCTAGCGGGGCACGTAGCGGCCAGGCTGGGCTCCGGTGGGCTCGCCATCGCGCGCCACCAGCACGCCGTTCACAAACACGGCCTTGGCGCGGCCATGTGCCTCAAAGCCCTCGAGCGGCGTGTAGTCCACGGCCTGATGCTGTGTCGCGGCGCTGATCGTCCAACGCGCGCACGGATCCCACACGCACACGTCGGCGTCGGAGCCCTCGGCAAGACAGCCCTTGCGCGGATACATGCCAAAGACGCGCGCCGGGTTCTCGCTCATCAAGCGGCACAGATCCTCGGGGCCCAGTTGCCCTTCAAAGCTCGTGGCAATCGCGACGGGACGATGCTCCACGCCGGGCCCGCCGTTGGGAATCGCGCGGAAATCGTCGCGCCCGCGGTCCTTTTGCCCGTGCAGGTTAAAGCTGCAATGATCGGTCGCAATCGTATCGATCTCGCCGGCCACAAGCGCCTCGCGCAATGCCGCACGGTCACCGGCATGGCGCAGCGGCGGGCTCATCACGTACTTGGCGCCCGCAAAGCCGTCCTCGCCCTGCTCCAGATAGCAGGTGTCGTCAAGCATCAGATATTGGGGGCAGGTCTCGACATAGATGTTCTTCTGCCCGCGCGCTTTGGCAGCGCGAATGGCCTCGAGCCCCAGCTTGGTCGAAAGGTGCACCACGTTGACCGGAGCGTCCCCGGCCAAGTGCGCCAGATACAGCAGGCGGCTCACGGCCTCGGCCTCACACACGTCCGGGCGGCTGAGCGCATGCCCCTCGGGCCCATGAATCCCCTGCTCGTACACGCGCTTCTGCAGCTCATTCACCAGCGTACCGTTCTCGCAATGCACGCACAGGATACCGCCCACGCGCTTGAGCTCCTCGAGCACCTCGAGCGTCTCGGCATCGTCCAGGCGCAAATGATCGTAGGCAAAGTAGGTCTTAAACGACGATACGCCCGCCTCGCGCATAGCCGAAAGATCGGCGCGGTTGCGTTCATTCCACTCGGCGAGTGCCATATGAAAGGCGTAGTTGGCCGTGCAGGTTCCGTCGGCACGGCGATGCCACTCGGCCAAGGCATCGGGCATGGTCACGCCGCGATCAGCCGTCGCGTAGTCCACGATGGTCGTCGTACCGCCGCAGGCAGCCGCACGCGTGCCGGTTTCAAAGCTATCGGCTGTCCAATCCATGCCAGTCCAGCACTGCATGTGCGTGTGGCCGTCGATAAAGCCGGGGAACACCCAACAGTCCGTGGCGTCCTGGACGGTATCGTCCTCGCCCGGCTCAATCGCCGCGGCAATCCGCACGATCTTGTCGCCCTCCATGGCAAGATCGGCGCGGCGAAGCCCCTGTGGCGTCACGAGCGCGCCGTTTTTGATGATGATCATAATTGCTCCTTATTGATTGATGCAGTTGGCCACGCGATCAAAATACGAGCAGGCGGCGATATGCTCCGTTATGCGTTGCTGTCCCTTGGCGGTATCGACGTCCCACAGCTCGTAGGCACGCGCCTCGACCAGCACCACGTCGGTACGGTCCTTGAGGATCGAACCGCCGCCGTCCTTGCCCTCAAGACGTATGAGCGCATCGAACAGTTCCGCCGGAAAGAGCACCGGGCTCGAAGGCTCACCGTTGCACGCAAGACGCACCGGATGTTTGCGGCCACACTCGTCAAATGCACGAACCATAGCCTCAAAAGAATCCGAACTCACGAGCGGCTGGTCGCCCGGCAAAAAGAGGCAACCTTTCCAGTTGCGTTCGACTCCCCACGAAAGGCCCGCACGGACGCTTTCGCTGCGCAGCTCGCCATCGTGCAGCACGCACGGGCAATGCTTGTCCTCGCAAATCTGGGCGACCTCGGGCCAACGCGTCGAAACCACGACGTCAAAGCCCCGGGGAACCGAATCGATGGTCCGGGCAATCAGCGGCTCGCCATAGATATCGGCAAGCATCTTGTTAGAGCCAAACCGCTTGCCCTCGCCCGAAGCCATAATGACGCATCCAAGTTTCATGGTGATACCTCCCCTGAAACCATCGTACCCATAACTCGCGCCGCGGGCATCCACATCGAAAGCGCTTATCCCGCACGCCCGCGATGCAAAAAAGGGGCACCCCGCCGGTTGGCAGAGCGCCCCCTTTACATGGCTTACCTCAGCCCGGCTTTAGGCCTGGAGCCAACGGGCGGTG
>CABUUE010000280.1 GCA_902494685.1 uncultured Collinsella sp. | reverse complement strand
CACGTCGCGCATCGAAAGTCCCGTGCCGCCACAGGTGAGCACGACATTGGCGTGGCACTCATCAGCGGCTTCCGCAATGGCATCACCGATCTCGCTGACGTCGTCGCGCACGACCACATGTGAGGCGACCGTCCAGCCCTGTGCCTCGATAAGATCCTCGAGTGCAGCTCCAGCCTCGTCCTGGGCAAGATCGCGCGTATCCGAGCACGTCACAATCGAAATCTTCAGCTCCATAGCATTCCTCCTATAGCACCGTGCCCTCAGGCAGGTCGACACGCACGACATCCACGACGTCGCCCGCCGCAAGGTCGCACGGTCCTTCGTCAATACGCAGCAGGCAATTGGCCCGCTGCATCGTGCCGAGCAGCGCCGAATTCTGAGTCTTGGCCTCGGTCACCAACAGCTCACCGGTCTCGGGGTCGCGCAAAACCGTGGCGCGATCGAAGAAGCGTCGGTCCTGGCGCTTTTTCACACCGTGGGTAAGAACCGCTCGCTGCACGGAGCGCGCCCCCTCGGCAAAACCACGCATCTTGCGAATCGCCGGGCGCGCGAGCATCTCAAAGCCCACATACGCCGCGGCCGGATTGCCTGAAAGCCCCAGGTAGGGCTTACCCCCGAGCAAGCCAAACGTGATGGCCTTGCCCGGACGCATCGAGATGCGGTCAAACAGCACCTCGCCCTCGCGCCGGACGAGCGTCGTCACGTAGTCGTAATCGCCCGCCGAGGCGCCGCCGCTCGTAATGACAAAATCGCACTCTCGCGTGGCGCGATGCACCAGCTCGGCAATCGCTTGCTCATCGTCGGGCGCAATGCCGTAGAACACGGGCTCGGCGCCGGCATCGAGTGCCTCGGCCATCAACGCCGAGGAGTTGGAGTCGCGAATCTGCCCGCGCGCCGGCACGTTACTCGGTGCGACCAGTTCCGTGCCCAGCGAGATGATGCCCACACGCGGGGCAGCGTGCACCTTCACGCTCGCGTATCCGGCGCTTGCCAGCAGACCCGCGCCCGCCGGAGCCACGACCTCGCCGGCGCGCATCACGACGTCGCCGGCATGGGCCTCCTCGGCGGCAGAGCGAACGTTCTCCCCTATCTTGGCAGGCGCCGAGAAGCTCACGTGCGAGCCCTCGTTGCCATCGCCGTCAAGCATGTCGACGATCTCGTATTTCACTACGGCGTCAGCACCCTCGGGCACCGGCGCGCCCGTCATGATGCGGACGGTCTCGCCCGTGCCGACCACGCCCTCAAAGACATGGCCCGCTGCCTCGTGTCCGATAACGTCGAGCGTCACCGGCGTCTCACCAGACGCCTGCGCCAAGTCCGCCGAGCGCACGGCATATCCGTCCATAGCGCTGTTGTCAAACGGCGAAATGTCGATATCGGCCACAGCATCCTCGGCCAAGGGAAAACCAGCCGCCTGCCACACGGGAATCTCTACGAGATTGGTCGGAGCAACGTGCGACAGAACAATCGACTGCGCGTCCTCCAGCGGAATGAGTTTCTCTGCCATATGCACCTCTTAATGCCACGGCGCACAACAGGAGCGCCGATTCTTTATGCTTGTCTCAGTATAATCCCCCGACGCGCGACCGCGATTTGGCCTGTACCCGCAAATACACCTGTCGGCCGCAAGCCGCGAAACAGAATGGAAACCAACCCACCGGCTCGTCGCGCTTGCCGCGTTTTATAATGCTTGCGTTGCAACCTAAAAGAGGAATATATGGCTCATAACAACAAACCCGAAAGCGCAAACGAAGCGCAGGATCATTCCCAGCCGCTCGACGACGGCGGCTTTTTCTCCCTTAGCGACGTCATCATGGCCGGCAGGCGTCAACTCACCCGCTCCGAGCAGCTCTTGGCCGCCGACACACGCCGCAACGCCCGCAACCTGTTTGCAAGCGCCAAACTGCTCGCGCTCGTCGTCATCGTCTCGCTCGCCATGGGTGTTGCCGCTTGGGCATTTTTAGCCTCGCTGAATATCGCGACCGATTATCGCGAGCACCACGTGTGGATTTACGCGTTGCTTCCCGTTGTGGGCGTTGCCACCGCATGGGTGTACAAAAACCACGGCCTTGCCGCCAAACGAGGTAACAATCTGGTCATCGACTCCGCCCTGGGCACACGCCTTATCCATATGCGCATGGCCGTCCTCACCTTCGTCTGCTCCACGCTCACGCACCTCACCGGCGGATCGGCCGGTCGCGAGGGGGCT
>CABUUE010000279.1 GCA_902494685.1 uncultured Collinsella sp. | reverse complement strand
GCAGCAAGCATCTTGGCATTGCCAACGACGACGTGCTTGCCGTCGATGGTTGCCGTCACGCCATGGCCCGCGTCGTTGGTGGAGTCGCTTACGCGCTTGGGGTCGACCTCGCCATGGTAGGCGGCGCGCACGGACTGCGCGATGGGGTGATCGGAGAACGACTCCGCAAGGGCTGCGACCTCGAGCAACGACTGCTCGGTATAGCCAGACTCGGGGTGCACCGCCACGACCGAAAACGTGCCGTTGGTGAGCGTGCCGGTCTTGTCGAAGACGACGGTGTCCACGTCGGCGAGCGTTTCGAGGTAGTTAGAACCCTTGATGAGAACGCCTAGTTTGGATGCGCCGCCGATGCCGCCAAAGAAGCTGAGCGGCACGCTGATCACGAGCGCGCACGGGCAGCTGACGACCAGGAAGGTCAGGCCGCGCAGGATCCAGTCGGACCAGGCGCCGGTGACCAAGCCGCCGCCGAGCGCGAGTACCGCGGCCGCGCCAGTGACAGCGGGCGTGTAGACGCGGGCGAAGCGCGTGATGAAGTTCTCGGTGCGCGCCTTCTTTTCGCTGGCGTTTTCTACGAGCTCCAGGACGCGCGCGACGGTGGACTCGCCAAAGGGCTTGGTGGTGCGCACGTGGATGAGCCCCGTCATGTTGATGCAGCCGCTGATGATGTCGTCGCCGGACTTGGCGGGGCGGGGAACTGACTCGCCCGTGAGTGCGGCGGTGTCGAGCTGGGTTTCGCCTTCGACGATGACGCCGTCGATGGGCACGCGCTCGCCGGGCTTGACCGCAATCACGGTGCCGACGGCGATGTCATCGGGAAAGACCTGTTCGAGCGTGCCGTCGGCTTGCTCGACGTTAGCGTAGTCGGGCGCGATGTCCATCATGGCGCTGATCGACTTGCGGCTTTTGCCCACGGCATATGCCTGGAACAGCTCGCCGACTTGGTAGAACAGCATGACGGCGGCACCTTCGGCCATGTGCGGGTCGGTGTCGGGGAAGAGCACCATGGCAAACGCGCCGATGGTCGCGACGGCCATGAGGAAGCTCTCGTCGAAGGCCTTGCCGCGGCGGATGTTATTGAATGCCTTTTGCAGCACGTCGTAGCCGGCAATCAAAAACGGCACGAGGAACAGCACAAAGCTGGCGTAGATGTCGCCCGGGGTGCCGAATGCGGCAGTGAGGGTGCCGAGCTCATCGAGGGCGTACACCACGGCAAAAATGCCCAGCGCTACCAGGATGCGGTTGCGCTTATGCTCGAGTGATTCTTTTTTCTTGCGCTTCTTCTTTTTCTTTTTGGGGTCGGCGGTGGCCATGACTCGTATCCTCCCATTTGAATGAATGAACACTCGCTCATATAATTTCGCGAGCAAAGGCCGCGGCAAGCGCGGCCTTGCAGGTTGGCGTAAACCTGGGCTAGAGAATGATCTCGCAGTCCGGCTCGGCGTCGGCCGTAAACTCAACAACGCGGTTGAGCACCTCGTCGAACTCAGCATCATCGGCCTCGAGCGTCAGCTTCTGGGTCATAAAGTTGACGGACACGGATTTGACGCCCTCGAGCTTGGCCAGCTCGTCCTGAAGCTCGCGCGCACAGTTGGCGCAATCGATCTCATCGAGCTTGTACTGCTTTTTCATGGTGGGTTCCTTTCCCGTTTTTGCGGCTTGGGTGCAGGCCGCGCTGGTACCGTGGTTGGCTGCTATTCGCAGATGTGGCTCATGCCCTGGTTGAGCATGGTGTAGACGTGGTCGTCGGCGAGCGAGTATAGGATATTGCGCCCGTCGCGCCGGAATTTAACCAGGTGCGACTGCTTGAGCGTGCGCAGCTGGTGTGACACCGCAGACTGCGAGGTCGCGGTCGCTTCGGCGATGTCTGCCACGCAGAGCTCGCGGCCCATGAGGGCGTAAAGGATCTTGATGCGCGTGGTGTCGCTGAAGACCTTGAACAGGTCGGCGAGGTCGTAGAGAAGCTCCTCGTCGGGAAGGTCCTCGGGCGAGCAGGTGGTGGGGATCACTGGCTCGGTGGCCTCGGTGTCGGGTTTCGTTTCATCAACGCGGATGCTCATTGCAATATCCTTTCATATGAACATACGCTCAAATAACTTACTTCCGATTATATGAGCGTATGTTCATATGTCAATAACGTTTAAGTAATTCATCGCACAAAATGATGGGGAATAGTGGACGAGATTCCGGATTGAGCGGTTTTGATAGTCGAT
>CABUUE010000278.1 GCA_902494685.1 uncultured Collinsella sp. | reverse complement strand
GTGTTCTTGGGGGTGACGTCGATCTCCTCGAACTCGGTGAAGTTGCCCTCCTCGTCCATGGAATCGTCGATCGGCTCCAGACGGTAGACGTAGATCTTGCCGGTGGTGCGGTCGATGGTCACCTTGGCGCCCCACTCAAGATGCAGGATCTCGGCATAGCTCTTGGCGAGCGACTGCTCCAGGCGGTCGATCAGGTAGAGCTGGTCGATGTGCTTCTCCTGGCAAAGCTCCATCAGGGCGGACATCATGTCGGATGCTGCCATCTTACTTTCCTTCCTTCGCGGGCTTGAAGTCGTAGGTGGGCTTCAACTTGCACTTTTTAACATCAGAAAAATCGAGGGCAACGGACTCGCCGTCCTCGAGCTCGAGGGTCACGTTCGTCTCGGTAGCGGCGGCAATCTTGCCGGCGTACTTGCGACGGCCCTCGGTGGCGGTGGAGGTGAGCTCACAGTTCTCGCCCACAAAGCGGGCAAAGTCGCACGGGCGACGCAGCGGACGCGCCATGCCCGGGCTCGACACCTCGAGCGTATAGCTCGAAGAGATGGGATCGAGCTCCTCAATCACATCGCCGACCCACTTGGTGTTGGCCGTGACGTCGTTGAGCGACAGGCTCTGACCCTCGGCACCCTCGATACGCACGCGCACGCAGGGGGCCTTGGTGGCACCCACGAGCTCGACGTCGACGATGTCGACATCGTGCTGGGGAGCGACGGCCTCGAGCGCATCGATGATCGCCTGCTCGGTCTTGGTCTTGACCATTGCGGCACCTCCATTCATACAAAAAAGAAGCGGGGCCGAAACCCCACTTCTTTCAATTACAACTTCATTTGCAAGCAAACTATACCAATAGCTGGGAAAACGTGCAAGCACGGTACGAATCTGCAGGTCAGCGTGCGCACAGCTTCTCCACAAGAATAGGACAATTGGTCGAGGAGCCCCATGCGGCGCACCCCCAACAGCCCAAAACGGGCCATGCGTCCCAATCCGCAGGCCCGTTCGGACCCCAAGGGCATTCCTCCCCGAGCCCCTATCGATCAGACTTACGCTAAGGGACGTTCTGTAACAAGCCGGCCAGCAAGTCGAACAACGACAAACCTTTTCAAATCCTGTACGGCAAGGAGGCACCCATGAAACGCCTAGGCACCCTCTGCATGACTGCGCTCGCCATCGCAACGTGCTCGTTGGCCCTAGCGGGCTGTGGCAAAACGAACAGCAAAACCGGAACATGCGAACCGGATCCCAGCAGCACCAAAGCCATTGAGAAAACCGAACCCCCGGTGAGCTTCGACAAAATAGACGAGGACATCGTCGATCTCCAGAGCATGGGTCCCGATTCCCAAGAACAGTTCCCCATCGACCTTGAGGCAGACGAGAACGTCCATGTTACCTGCGTGGGCAAGGACACCGACGGCTACGGGGACGCCGCGCTCGTCTTTACGGTGTCCAACAACACCGGTGTCGACATGATGTTTGGCGATGTGGACTCATATGCCTACGTCAACGGCGTGGTCCGCGACGTACGCATGCGCCAGCAGGTCGCAGCGGGCGAGGAAACGCGCGCCATGCTCACCTTTGTGGGCACCTACGACGACCCGGACTTTGATGTGAACAACGACCTCAACGACATCTACCTCAACATCTGGATGTTCGAAGAGGCAACGGGCAACGTTTACTTTAGGGACCTGGTACACATCCCATAGAAAACGTTGCGACGCAATGACTAAGCAGGGCATACAACACAAAACGAGGGACGACCCAACCGGATCGCCCCTCGTCTTTTATGCGTCAGTTAAGCGCGCAGTGCCTACTTGACCACCAGGTTGACCAACTTGCCGGGCACGCAGATGGCCTTGACGACCGTCTTGCCCTCGAGCCACTTGGCGACGGCGGCCTCGGCGGCAGCCTGCATATCCTCATTGGAGGCATCGCGGGCAACGTCGACGCGGCCGCGGACCTTGCCGAGCACCTGGACCACGATCTGCACCGTGTCCTCAACGGACTCGGCCAGGTCGAACTCGGGCCAGGCGGCGGTGTAGGCGTTGCCCTCGCAGCCGAGTGCCTCGTGCCACAGCTCGTCGGCCCAGAACGGGCAGATGGGGGCAAGGACGCTCACGATATCCTTCGCCACGCCGTAGCACAGCGCCTTGTCGCGGGCGGTACCCTCGGTGGCGTTGAGGTAGGCGCTCGCCGCGTTGACGAGCTCCATGACGGCCG
>CABUUE010000277.1 GCA_902494685.1 uncultured Collinsella sp. | reverse complement strand
TTCTACGGCCTCGAACAGGTTGACTTTGCCTACCGAGCGGCCCGACCCACGTGCTATACCGTCCTCGATAGAGAAAAGCAGCGCCGGCACGTGATATCGGTTGGTAAGGCGGCTCGCCACGATGCCCTTAACGCCCTCGTGCCAACCTTCGCCGCCCACGACGATTGCGCGCCCGCCGTCATAAGTCTCCTCGACCTTTGCCATGGCATCGCGCGTGAGCTCCGCCTCAATCTCGCGACGCTGTCGGTTGATCTCCTCGAGCTCGGCCGCCAGCGCGCTTGCCTCGATAGGATCGCGGGCAAGCAGCAAGTCGAGCGCCAGCTTGGGATCGGCCATGCGGCCGGCGGCGTTTAAGCGGGGAATGAGCGAGAACGATAGACCGTCCGCCGTAATGGTAGAAAGGTCGGCCTTGGCGAGCGCTGCAAGCGCAATGTAGCCGGGACGAGCCGTCACGCGCATCTGTTGGATGCCCTCAGCGACCAGCGCGCGGTTCTCGGGCGTCAACGGCATCATGTCGGACACGGTGCCCAGCGCCGCAACCTCAATCAGCGAACGCCAATACGACGGCTTGTCCAAACGCTCACCCAAAACCTGCACCAGCTTGAGCGCCACGCCGGCGCCGGCAAGTTCACGCGAAGGACCCTCGTCCTCGAGCTTAGGGTCGGTTAGAGGCACGCCCTGCGGCACCTGATCGGAGGGCTCGTGATGGTCCGTGACCACCAAATCGATCCCCAGGCTCTCCAGATAGGAAACCTCTTCTTTGGCGGCAATGCCGTTATCGACGGTCACGATCAACTGGGGACGAGCGAGCTCGTTAACGCGGTCGAGCGCCGCGCGCGAAAGACCGTAGCCCTCGTCAAAGCGATGCGGGATGAATGGTGTGACATTGGCGCCAAACGTTCGCAGCGCCTCGGTCAACAGGCAGGTCGACGTAATACCGTCAACGTCAAAATCGCCGAAGACCGCAATGTGCTCGTGGTTGCGAATAGCACGCTCGACGCGGTCGGCAACGACCGACATGCCCGGGATAATGAGTGGGTCGGCCCAGTCGCGATCGAGCGAAGGCGTCAAAAATAGCTGTCCTTCCTCAATCGAGGCAATACCGTGCGCAACCATAATACGCGCCACCAGCCCGGGTATGCCCAGACCAGCCGAAAGCTCCTTTTCGAGCTCGGGATTTTGCTGAGCGACCGCCCAGCGATGTGTCGTCTTAAGCGATGACATAGGCGCCCACCCCCGATAGGGGCAGGTCGCCGCGATACCTCTCACGGTTCATAGCGATGAGTCCTCTGTGTATGCCCGCTTCGGCAGGCAGATCTGTTGAACGGATTTATTATACCGTGCGGCACGGACGCAGAGCCTCGCGGCACGCCCTGGTTTCGGTAAACGAGGCCGGTAATAGCCTCGAAATAATCGAGCGTTTCTGACGCACGGACGCATGCGAGCGTCTAGCATATCCATTCAAACGAGTTCGCGGATAAAGGGAGTCACGGGGCATATGAAGCAATGGGTTGGACTGGGAAAGTTCCTCGCGGGGCATATGCAGGTCATCGTTCCGATTTGCGTAACGCTCGGCGTGCTCTTTCCCCAGCAGATCGGCGTACTCAAGCCCATCGTTCCCGCCCTCTTCGCCTTTATGACGTTCCAAGGTGCGCTCAGCAACACCTTCCACCAGGTCGCTGAGGTGTTCCGCCGTCCCCTGCACCTGATTTTGGCGCTGCTCGTCTCGGCGGTGCTTATTCCCATAGCAGCCTATGCCATGGGATCGCTGTTCTTTGGCTCCAATCCCAACCTTGTCTGCGGCATCGTGCTCGAGTACAGCGTACCCGTGGCGGTCACTGCCTTTATGTGGATTAGCATGTTCGGCGGCAACGGCCCGCTCGCGCTCACCATCATCCTGACGTCCTCGATTATCTCGCCTGTGACGATTCCGCTCACGCTGAAGCTCTTGCTGGGTGCCACCGTCTCGATCGATGTGCCGAGCATGATGCAGGACATGGCCTTTATGATCGCCATCCCCGCCGTGCTCGGCATCGTGATCAACGAGCTCACACGTGGATGGGGACACGAGAAGCTCTCCCCCGCGCTCTCGCCCGCCTGCAAGTTCATGATGATGGGCGTTATCGCCTCCAACTCCACCGCCATGAGCGAGTACGTCCTGCACATGAACGCGATGCGTCTGGAAGTCGCCCTCTTTATTTTGACCTTCGCCATCAGCGGCTTTGTCGTCGGCATTC
>CABUUE010000276.1 GCA_902494685.1 uncultured Collinsella sp. | reverse complement strand
CCGATGTTCTTCGCAAATAAATGAAAACGGGACAAGTGAGCTACATCACTTGTCCCGTTATTAATTAAAGTGGACCGCGGCGAGCGGGCTATAAAAATTCGCCTACTCGGTGGACTTCGGGTTCTAGGTCTACGTCGAACTGCTCTTTGACTTTGGCTTGGATGTCGCGGATGAGTTCGTCGACGTCGGCGGCGGTGGCGTGGTCGGCGTTGACGATGAAGCCGCAGTGCTTCTCGCTCACCTGCGCGCCGCCAGCGGCGTGTCCTCGCAGGCCGGCATCCATGATGAGCTTGCCGGCAAAGTGGCCCTCGGGGCGCTTGAAGGTGGAGCCGGCACTCGGCATGTCGAGCGGCTGCTTGTCCTCGCGGCGCTGGCGGTAGTCGTCCATGTCGGCCTTGATCATCGCGGCGTTGCCCGGTGCAAGGTTGAAGGTGGCAGAAAGAACGATAAAGCCGTCGTCGGCGATGCGGCTCTTGCGATAGCCCAGATTGAGCTCATCGACATCGAACTCGATGATGTTGCCGCTGCCGCGGGTGCCGTCGTCGAGCTGGCGAGCAGGTTTGTAGACGCGCACGGACTCCAGCACATCGGCCATGCAGGCGCCGTAAGCTCCGGCGTTCATGTAGCAGGCGCCGCCGACCGATCCGGGGATGCCCGAGATGGGCTCCATGCCGGTGAGACCGGCCTCGGCTGCCGCCGCGGCGACATCGGAAAGCAAGGCGCCGGCCGCCGCCGTGACGTGCGTACCGTCGACCGTAATGTCGGAGAGGCCTTCGCCCAACGCCACGACGACGCCGCGGATACCCTTGTCGCCGACGAGCAGGTCGGAGCCGTTGCCCACGATGGTGAGCGGCAGATCGCAACGATAGCAGGTGTCAAGCGTGGCGACGAGTCCCTGCTCGGTATCGGGCGTGACAAAGACATCGGCCGGGCCGCCGATCTTAAACGTGGTGTGCTCGCGCATGGGCTCGCTCATCAGCACGTTGTCCTCGCCGGCAACGCCAGCGAGCGCGCACAGCAGGTCCTCGTTAAAAAAGTCGTTCTCGTGCATACGAATATCCGCCTTTTGGTGGTCGTTGTCATCAATCGATTGCAATATACCCCACCCGGACGGATTTGGTGCGCTGGCGGCGATAAAACAGCCGTCTACCGGATTGGTAAAGTGTTTATCACCGAGGTAGAGGGGCGGTCGCTATACTTTCAAGAGATTGCGCGTAAACCTGGAAGGAGCGAGATGGCCAACAAAGTCACCCTCAAGCAGATTGCCCAGGAGGTGGGGCTTTCCCCCTCGTCGGTCTCGCTTGTTCTCAATAATCGGCCCTGTCGCATCTCGGAAGAAAACCGCAAGCTCATCAAGGAGGTTGCGGCGCGCAACCACTATGTTCCTAATCAGATTGCGCGTAGTCTGGTCATGCGCGAGTCGCGCACGCTGGGCCTTATCGTCCCTAACATCGAGAGCCGCTTTTTTGCCTCGCTCGCCGGTAGCCTGGAAAAGCGCTGCCGCGAGGACGGCTATGCGCTCTTTATTACCAGCTCGGGTGGAAGTGCCGACGACGATCTGGAGCTGCTGCGCCAGCTGGTAACGCGCGGCGTTGATGGTGTCTTCCTGGTTGTGGGCGACGAGTTCTCCGACGACCGCGCCCTGCGCGAAGAAGTCAGCCATCTGCCTATCCCTGCCGTGATGGTCGACCGTGCCATTGAGGGGCTCGAGTGCGACAAAGTGATGTTCGACCACGAGATGGGTGGCTACATGGCCACCCGCTATCTGATCGAGCAGGGCCACCGTCGCATTGCCTGCTTGGTTAACGCGCGCCGTTCCAATACGGGGCGTAAGCGACTTGCCGGCTATGAGCGCGCGCTGCGCGAGGTTGGCCTGCCTATCGACGCACGTTTGGAGTTTGAGAGCGAGTACTACATTCCGAGTGCCTACGAGGCCTCGGAGGCGGTGCTCGCAACTGATGCCACCGCTGTGTTCGCAAGTTCGGATAACATCGCCCTCGGTCTGCTCAAGCGCTTGCACGAGATGGGGAAGAGCATCCCGGGCGACATCTCGGTGGTGAGTTACGACAACTCGGCCGCCGACGTTCTCTTTGAGCCGGCGCTGACCGCGATTGAGCAGGATCCAGGTATCCTCGCGGAGCATGCTTTTGGCTGCATGTCCAAGCGGCTTGCCGGCAAGGGCGGCAGGCGTGCCGAAGAAGTCGTTCTGGAGCCGGCGCTTATCGTTAAGGACAGCGT
>CABUUE010000275.1 GCA_902494685.1 uncultured Collinsella sp. | reverse complement strand
TGCGCATTCGACGCCGCATCGAGGAACGTATCGAGCGCGGTATATATCCCACGGGTTCCATGATTCCGTCCGAAAAAGACCTCGCCGAGGAATTTGGTACGACACGCTTGACCATCCGAAGCGCTGTCGATGAGCTGGTTCGGCGCGGGCAGATTCGCCGTGTTCGGGGAAAAGGTGCCTTTGTGGCGCAGAAAGTACCTGCTTTTTTTGAACGCACGGTCGGTTTCCGTGAATCGGTCCGTGCTTCGGGCGGCGAGCCGTCCGTCCGTATTCTCGCGCGTTCCAAGCGTTATGCGGGGCCATATTACGCCGACCTGTTTGGCATCGCCGAGGACGACCTGCTCTATTCCGTTCGACGCCTGAACTGCATAAACGGTAGCCCCGTATCGATTGAGACGGCGCTGATTCCCTGCCTGCTGTTCCCAACCATCGAAGATATTGACGTGTCGGTCTTCAGTTTGTACGAGACCTATGAGATGCTGGGCCGAAAGCCAGCCATGGCACAGGAAAAGCTCGATATCGAAGCGCTGGGCGCACGAGATGCCGGCCTCCTTGGACTGGAACAGGGCGATCTTGTTTTGCTTTTGGAATGCGTGAGCTATGACGCGAGCGGTCAGGCTATCGAGTATGTAAAGTCCTTCAATCGTGGCGATACGGGCGGCTACACCTATACGTACTAGCTGGTATTTTGTGAATAACGGCTGGGAAACTAACCAGTTTTGATCGTTGGGTCAGCTGTATATACAACCTTACAGGGCTCAAAATCGACCGTTCGCCGATGGGGATAAATTAATCGACAAAGAGGTATCAAAAAGCCGTAACCTGTAACTGTGATTGATATCAAATACTAATGATTTGTTACGAGGTGAGACGATGAAGATGCTCGATTACGTTCAGCTTGCCCATGTGCGTATGGGGGAGAACCTCGAGCGTTCGTCTGAGCTGGTAGCGCAGCTCGTTGATATTTTCCAGTCCGGTTCTTTTGACGCGCTGCGCATCGTTGCTTCGGGTTCGTCGCGCCATGCCGCCGATTGCGCCCGCGATTACCTGCAAGATGCCCTGCAAATGCAGGTGTCCGTTGTGACGCCCGAGGCCTTCGTCGATTTTGAACACACCTATCCGCAGCATGCGCTCAACATCGCCGTCTCGCAGAGTGGCTATTCGACCAATACGATTGCGGCGCTCGATTACATGCGCGCACACGATATGGCTGCAGTTGCGCTCACGGCAAACGTCGAGGCGCCCATCAAGGAGCACACTGACATCGTTCTTGACTACGGTGTGGGCGTCGAGTCGGTGGACTTTGTGACTCTGGGCGTCGAGGTGCTCGTTGAGTACCTGGTGCTCTTTGGTATTTACGGCGGTCAGGCGCGCGGAACGATTGACGCCAAGGGCGTTGCCCAGCGTCTTGACGACCTGCGCGAGGCCATCCAGGCCAATGCCGTGATGTGCAAGACCGCCGAGGAATATGTCCAAGACCACATGCTCGAACTTTCTGAGCACATGCCCGCCATGGTCGTCGGCAACGGTCCCAACTACGGCGTTGCCGAGGAGGCGGCGCTCAAGCTGAGCGAGACCATCAAGATTCCTGCCATGCATCACGAGGGCGAGGAGTTCATTCACGGTCCCGAGATGCAGATCGTTCCGGGCTATCTGGTGTTTATCGTCGACGATCCGCAGGGGTCGGAGCGTCTTGCGAATATCGCCGATGCGCTATCGAACGTTACGACAAAAACGGTGCTGCTCACGGCCCATCCCAGGGGTAAGGCTCACGAGGTTGCGGTGCCTCAGGTGGCTCCGCTGCTCAGCGCAATTCCCAATTTGGTGTTCTTCCAGACGATTGCGGCAATGATCGCCGAGCGTCTGAAGTCATGGGACGTGCACCCGTATCTTGATGCCGTCTCCAAGCAAATGGAGGTCAAGGCAGAGGGCTACGAAGAATCAGTCAATGCGCTTAAGGCCAAAGCGGCCGAGTGTTACGGAATGTAAGCGGGTTTGATGCCCGTTGGCATGGGGGATGTGAAGACAACCCCAGAAAGGAGAGACAAATGAAGGAAACCGAGAAGATCGAGATCATGCATTTCGACCAGGAGGGCTATCTCGAGGACGGCAAGGCGCTCTACGAGACCGGCAAGAAGATGACCGCGCTCGCCGACAAGGTCGCCGACGAGGGCTACGACGCCGTGTTCCTGATGGGCGTCGGCGGCACCTGGGACGAGCTCATGCAGCTCGAGTACCTCATGAACAAGTTCGGCGACCGCGACC
>CABUUE010000274.1 GCA_902494685.1 uncultured Collinsella sp. | reverse complement strand
GCAATACGCTTGAGGATCCTTAAAAGAAAGTCCAGTTTATCCTTCCCACTCCAGTAGTCGCTATTTATTCAGTCCAAGTTTCGGGGCGCAGTTCACAGGCACCTTTGTGGTGGTTTTTGTTTAAGCGCCGGCGATGACGAGATTTGGGCGGGCGTTGTCGACGATCTCGGCGATTGAGGTGGCGACGGCATTATCGGGGTCACGGTCCATCACGATGGAGTCGACATCGGCAAGCTCGGCAAAGCGGTACATGCCGCGTCCGTTAACCTTGCTGGCGTCCATGAGGGCGACGCTTTGATGGGCCGCGGCGATCATAGCCGTTTTGGTCTCGGCCATCTGGGGAAAGTCGGTCGTAAAGCCGCAGCTGGGGACAAAGGCGCCGGGGCACATGACGGCCAGATCGGCATGGACCATTTGGAGCGCCTGCATAGTGAGCGGTCCGTACAAATAACGATGGCCTTTGCGCAGCGCCCCGCCCAGCATGACGACATCGACTGAGGGCATGCTCTCGTCGATGTAATCGGCAATGGTAATGTCGGCCGTGATGACGGTGATACCGTCGCGCTGATCGAGGAGCCGGACGAACTCGAGCGCCGTGGTGCCCGAGTCGACGAGCAGCGTGTCGCCGTCATTGACGAGCTCGATGGCGCTTTGCGCGATGGCCTGCTTGGCGGCGACGTTGACATTGATGCGGCGATCCTGCGTGGAGACGGTCAGACGTTTGTGGAGTGATACGGCACCGCCGTGCGTGCGGCGCAGCTTGCCTGCTTCGGCGAGCGCGTCCAGGTCGGCGCGGGCGGTGACGGAGGACACGCCAAAGGTCTGGGCGATTTCTGCTACCTGCACCGAGGCGTTATGTTCGAGCATCTCCATGATGGCAGCGCGACGCTCATCGGCGAAGGCTCGGGTTGTTGCATGGGCCATAGCTGCTCCATCCTCAACTTAAATTTGCAGGAATTGTGTTGACTCTATTTTCGTTCATTTTCTTTTTAAGTAAGAAAACGCCTTTCGATTACTTATCTTTTCTATAAAAGAAAGATGATTCGCTTGAAAACTGCAATGTCGTATAGACGGATCCGGCGCGAATCCCTTCCGTTTGCTTTTCAAAAACGAGTGTCTTGACCTGTGTGCCGGTGATATCTCATACGTGCGACGCTGTCGATTTTCATACAATGGGCGCAGCAAAACGCAAGGTAAAACGCCTTGTGAACAACTACGCCCGATGTCCAGATGCGGGCGAGGGAGAGGAGCAAACGCTCATGGCACTTGTTACCACCGAAAAGATGCTCAAGGACGCTCAGGCCGGTCATTACGCCGTTGGCGCGTTCAACGTCGAGAACCTCGAGTTTGTTATGGCCGTTCTGGCCGCTGCCGAGGAGACCAAGTCCCCCGTCATCATGCAGACCACCCCGGGCACCATCAAGACCGCTGGCCTGGATTACTTCTACGGCATGGTCAAGGCCGCTGCCGAGCGCGCTTCCGTACCCGTCGCCCTGCACCTCGATCACGGCGATGGCTATGACCGCTGCATGCAGGCTTTCCGCACGGGCTACACCTCCGTTATGATCGACGGCTCGCACGAGTCCTTCGAGGACAACATCGCCCTGACCAAGTCCGTCGCCGACGCTGGCCGCGCCATGGGCGTGCCCGTCGAGGCTGAGCTCGGTAAGGTTGGCGGCAAGGAGGACGACGGTCCCGCGGTTGAGGGCGAGAGCCCCTACACCGATCCGGCCGAGGCCAAGGAGTTCGTCGAGCGCACCGGCTGCACCTCGCTGGCCATTGGCGTTGGCACCAGCCACGGCGTGTACACGAGCGATCCGCACATCGAGCAGTCCGTGGTCAAGGCCATCCGCGACGCCGTCGACGTGCCGCTGGTTCTGCACGGCACCTCCGGTGTGCCCGATGAGCAGGTTGCCGAGGCTGTGAAGAACGGCATCTGCAAGGTTAACTACGCCACCGAGCTGCGTCAGGCCTACACCAAGGGCTTCATGGCCTACATGGCCGAGAACCCCGCCTGCTTCGACCCCAAGAAGCCGGCTAAGGAGGGTATGCGTGAGATCACCGAGCTGGTTAAGATCCGCATGACCAACCTCAACTCTGTGGGCAAAGCAGAGTAACAGCAAGGGTACTCCGACTCGCTACATATCCCGGGGAGGGACGAGGGCTTAGTTCCCCAATCGTCCTCGGGCATGCAAAAAGCCTCGCTGCGCACTTCGTGCGGCGAGGCTTTTTGCCCCCTGCGGAAAGATTGGGGAACTAAGCCCTCG
>CABUUE010000273.1 GCA_902494685.1 uncultured Collinsella sp. | reverse complement strand
TCTCGCGGCGCAGGTCATCCATCCGGTCACCAGCTTGCGAGAACTCGCGTGCGATGGTCAGGTAACGTTGCTGCTCCACGGCCGCATCGGTCGTCTGCTGCTGCGCGATGGCATTGGCCGTGCGGCGGGTTTCGGCCAGCGCGACGTTCAGGGCATCGAGCGCTTTGTTAGCCTGCTCGAGTGCTGCCAGCGTTTCCGCGCTACTGTCGCCACGCTCCCGCAACTCGGCACGCAGGCTCTTGAGTTGGAGGGCGCAAGCCACAGCAACCCCCACCGCCACCAAGGCGATCACAACAAGCACAATATCAATAGCAGACATAAACTCCGCCCAACAAACCCAATCGAGCACCAATCAAAACCGCGATCAATCTTACCCCGCCATACGCACCGGGCGCCCGGTCCCTTCTTGGGCGCCCCTCTCCTCCGCATATTCCATAATGCGGCGCGCCGTCTCCCTGCTCACCTTTGAGTCATCACCGGCTAAATATGCGTACACGTTTCCCTTATTCAGATTCAAATCGCGGCAGAGACCGTAGCGCGTTACGCCCGATTCCTCTAGCGCTCCCAACGTTCTTTTTCGCATCAGGGCGTTGATCCTTCTGTCCGCCACTGGCTTTTCCTTCACCGCTCTATACGCACGCCAAACGTTGGCATAACGATTAGGAAGTTTATCCTCGGCGCATAGAGATGCCAGGCTACCCGTTTGGGCGTACAAGGACAAAACGCCTCGGTAACCCTCTTCCATCCACGAACCCTCGGATAAGCCCAGAACGTATTCGGCTTTACCCTGTGCCAAAGCGAGCAAAAACAGGGGCTCCGCCACGCGCGGCGCAACCGTCGTCGCTTGCTTAACCAGTTTTCTAAAACTGAGCGACTGCTGTCCGGATAGCTCTCGGCAATAGCCTTTTAAGAATCCCTCAAAGGTCAGATTCAACCGAGCACCTCCTTTTTGTATTGCCTGTATGCACAGACCATCTCTTGATAACTCCGCTCCGAAGGCGACGACGCCAGTGCTTCTCCCTCGTCGAATATAAGCCGTTCGAGCAGCCCCCAATCAAGTCGGTCGACGAATGCCTGACTATGAAGATCGATGATGTCGTTCGGACGGAAGGCATAGAGCTTCATTACCGCCAGATCCTCCAAGGATGGCGTAAAGTACCTGATAAAACGCGCCCCAATATCCAAGGGGATCAAACGATCTTCGTAATTGAATGGCATCTGATTACAATATGCCACCGCCATACCATTCACCTCGGGGTATCGAGCTATGATCTCGCGGAGGCACCTGTCCGCCTCAAACACATCGATGTCATGTGTAACCGAACGATTCGTCACATCGTTTAGCATGAAGGCGCTTCCTCCCACCAATACAACGCTCGGCCTGTCGTCTCTTGGACCTATTTCCAGCTCTGCCTCTTCGTCAATGCCCAACAGAGTCTGCTCTAAATCCTGCTTATACATAACAAATCCTATTATTATTCAACTTCAATAATACTATTCAGTCGCACGACAGGACCAACAGGATGCAAGAATTCCGCTCGTGGCGATAATCCCTACACCCTAGAAGTCCTAATGTTACAAACGCTAGCTCTCCCAGCCGGTGCGGATGGTTGTTATGACGTCGCCTAGGCGCTGGCCCAGGGCCGCTAGATGTTGGAGCACCTCGTTGGGCGATGCGCCGTTGAGGATGCACGTGAGGGCATACGACGCCAGAAAGATGACCGCAAGCCCCAGCGGGATGAGCACGATCATCGCCAATGTGCGCAGGCGCTGGCCCACGCGGCGACGACGCGCACGACGCTTGTCGAACGCGAGCTCCTGCGCATATGAATCTTGCTGTACGGAATAGGCCTCTGGTGCCGATTCGCCCGCAGGCGAAACCACAGGCGTGGCATTTTGCGCAGGGGGCTGGGCTGCCGCCCCCTGCATTTGCATCTCCATGAGTCGTTGCTGCTGACGCAGCATGCGCTCAGCTTGTTGCTGCGGAGTCTCAAGAAACAGATCCATGCTGGCCTCCAAAATCGGAGCATTCGACGCTTACGACCAGCATCCCGCACCGCCATGACCGCGACAACGCAATCGCCGGCAATAGCCACAAAGTTTCTTTTGCTCAAAAGCTGTCGAAAAGCTCAACAACTCCCCTACCAGCACTTTCTCTGAGCTTTTTTCGTCAGCAATCTTTTGGCCTTCCACCCTTACGCCAACTGACCAAAATCCAACCAAAAGCTTGACGGAAATTGTGAAGACAGGGACCCCATACAAAAACGTGCCGC